>VBBA01000054.1 GCA_005888675.1 Candidatus Bathyarchaeota archaeon
ACTGCTCCATCGGGACCACGACTCTAGCGGACATCATCTCACCGAGCGCTCAATGACGCAATAGTTCGCGCGGTCCGAAAGCTAAGACGGATTTTCTTTCAAGCAATTGTACCGGAGGTTAAATAATGACTGGACCTTCTGTATTTTCAGGGAAGCATACTGCAGAGTCTAGACGTTGCTCCGAACTCGAGTATGAAGGGTAAGGTTTGCCTGATCACCGGAGCGAATTCCGGTATCGGAAAAGCGACAGCACTTGAGCTTGCAGGTATGGGCGCGACATTAGTGATAGTCGCTCGTGACAAACAGAAAGGAGAGAATGCGATGTCGGAGATAAGGAGTGACACGGGCAACAATTCGATCGAATTGCTTCTTGCGGATCTATCGTCGCTCCAGTCGGTTCGAGAACTGGCCCAACAGTTTCAAGCAAAATACTCCAAACTTCACGTTCTAATCAACAATGCCGGCCTATTCAACCAAAGGCGACACGTCACACCGGACGGTTATGAGGCAACTTTCGCAATTAACTACCTTGCTCCTTTCCTCTTGACAAATCTCCTTCTTGACGAGCTTAGGTCGAGCACACCATCACGGATCGTCAACGTTTCCTCTGTCGGCCACTATAACGGACACATCAATTTCGATGATATTAACATGGAGAAGAACTACGGTGGCTGGAAGGCCTACCAACAGTCGAAACTCGCCCTAGTATTGTTCACTCGTGAGCTGGCTAAGAAACTACAGGGGACGGGTGTTACGGTGAACTCTGTCCATCCCGGGACGGTCGCCACGAACATCTGGAGTAGACCAATGGGACCGTTGGGTTTCATAATGGCTGTCCCAAAGCTGTTCATGACCAGTCCCAACAAGGGTGCGGAGACGGTGGTCTATCTTGCCTCTTCCCCAGACGCCGCGAGTACGAGCGGTGAGTACTGGGATAAGTTGAAGGTGAAGAAGTCGTCAGAAGAATCCTACAATGAAGAAGTCGGGAAGAGACTTTGGGAAGTAAGCGAGAAGCTCACAAGCCTGGAATCCAGAGGGAACGTTGAGGATGCAGAGTAAGAAGGAAGTATCAGAAAAAATTCGTCCTCATGTGCTTATCAAGAGGATAGAAGATTCGAAGATTCCTCTCGGAGAAGAAGATCGTAAGCTCCATTCGATCAAGGGAAAGGTGGAACAGGACGAGCCATTGTCGAAGGAGGATGAGGCCTTCCTGGTCAGATTGGTTGAAAGGGCCAATGAATGGCAGAAAGGATTGACGAACTCATCGGATACGGATCCAGAGGACACTATGTCCGGGTAAGATTGGAGAACTAGGGAGCTATCAAAGAATATGGACGATAACGAAGCTAGCGAGAAGCCGGACAATGAGGAAGAAGATGAGGACCCAGAACTAGAACAGGAGACTGAGGACGAGTCTGAAGATCATGTTTCAGAGGAGATAGAGGAGAGAGAGGAGGAATCGGAACATGGGGAGGAGAAGCTGCCGAATCGGGCGAAGACGTCTCGCTAATCGACTTGAGGACACGCGGGACTATCTTGTCTGACCTTCACTTGTGGACCATGAGCCAATTGCCAGATCTAATGCCGACATCTATCGACGCATACTCCAGCCCTGCTCTTAGCATAAGTTTGCTACAAGAGGTCTCATTACCCCGAGAAACGTCAAGAATTACATTCTTGACTTTAGCCAGTGTTTCCTGAGCACTTCCGGAAGCGTCTTCTCTAGCTTCGCACGACTTGGGCCGGTCGGGCTTTGTCTTTCACCTTGCGATATCGTCCCTCAACCCAATCCAACACCTTCTCCTCCGTAACGCTCTCTTCAGAGGACTGCTCATGGATCTGCTGGTCCACCATTCTCAGAAACTCTTCAGGCGGGACAGGTTTCACTAGGTACGCGTCGGCTCGAAGATTAACAGAGTTCACTGCGGTCTCCAGCGTCGGATAGCCGGTGATCATGATCTTCTTCGTCTTCGGATAGTTTTTGTGCAGGTTGGCGAGCAGCTCGGTGCCTTCCATGTCCGGGAGTTTTATGTCGATTACTGCGAGGTTGTAGGATTTGGTGTTGGACTTGTTTATGGCCTCATGCCCGGTTTCGGCGGTGTCTACATCGTATCCGCGTGGAAGTAGTAGATCGCGGAAACTGGCGAGTATTGCTCTATCATCGTCTACTAGTAGTATCCTGCGTTTTTCTTCCAATCTAGCTTCCGCGCCTATGGTGTCCAAGGGGCAGTTCGATCAGTATTGACGTGCCTTTTCCAGCCTCACTCGTCAATTTGATGTTGCCTTCGTGAGCTTCAACTAGCCGTTTGGCAATGGGAAGTCCGAGTCCAGTCCCTTTGGCCCTGGTCGTGAAAAGGGGGTTGAATATTTTCGCTGCGACGTCTGGTTTGACTCCTTCCCCGCTGTCGATCACTTTGATTTGAACTGTCTTCTCTCCCCGCTGGACTTTTATTGAGAGACGACCCCCGTCGGGCATGGCCTGTAACGCGTTGGTTATGATGTTTGTGAGAGCACGTCTCAGTAGGCTTCGGTCGGCCTTGATGTTCGTGCCCGGTTGAATATCAGTGATGACCTTGATTGTCGCGGGGATCTCAAACGAGGATAATACCTCATTTAACAAGTCGGCCGCGTCGACCTCGACCAACGTTGTCTTGACAGGTCTCGCATAGTCTTGCAGGTCCGTGATGATTCTATTCACGTAATCGGCCTGTTCTTGAACTGTAACTAAGAGGCCTAGAAGACCCGTGTCCGTCCCACTCCTAGCCTTATCCTTGGCAAGGTGGAGGGTATTGAGTATGGCCTGTAACGGGTTGCGCAGATCGTGTCCGACCATCGCAGCAGTTTCGCCTATGGCTGAGAGTCGGGTAGCGTCCCCCAGCTGATTGGTCCGTTCCTCTACTAGCCGCTCCAGGTTTCCAGAATCTGCGATCAGCTTCTCCTCCACCCGTTTGAGGCGATCAATATCTATGAAGCTGATGACTACGCCCTCGATCCTATTGTCCGCTGTGCGATAGGGCCTTATCCAATTTGACCACCAGTGCCCTAGGTTGTCGCGAATGTCGGCGTCTCTAGGAGAAACGGTATCGATCACCTCGGCTATGTCCGAAATAAGGGTTGGAGCATCAATGTTCAGCTTAAGGTCTGAAAAGGAGCGGCCAATGTCTGTGGGCAACAGGTTGAGCAGCCTCTCGGCCGGGGCATTGGCACGGCGAATACGCAAATCGCTGCCCAGAATCACGATCGGAATGTTGACACTGGTGAGAAGATTGTTGAAATCGTCGTTGGCCAGTGCAAGCTCGATGTTTCTGTTCTGCAGCTCCTCATTAACCGTCGTGAGTTCCTCGTTTGTAGACTGCAGCTCCTCCTTCGCTGTCTCCAGCTCCTCGTTGGTACTCTGCAGCTCTTCGTTGCTCGACTGGATTTCCTCGTTAGCGGCTTTTAGCTCCTCAATCCCCGCCTCTTTCTCCTCTATTATAGACTGCAGATAATCCCTAGCAGAGGAAATTTCCTGTTGAAGTTGAACAACTTGACGTTTGCCTTGAACCTCGCCGTTTGGCAATTGTACCTTTTTCTCTCGGGTTCCAGTGGGAACCTTAGACGTTGCTTCTTCGAAAGTGATGAGTAGACATCCCCCCATCTTCAGCGGTAGCACCTCCATGTCGAGAGTGACGTATCTGTTGTTGGACAATATTCGTATCCCGTCTCTCCTTACAGCGGCACCTTCTTCCTTGGCCTTCTGAACTGCAGAACGGAGCTCCATCATTATCCCCTCCTTCGCCATTTTGAGAAGGTTGAGGCTCGCCTTGCCCGGAGATGGTTCGAGGAAGAGACTGGTGTGTCCACGGAATTGGACTATTTCCATATCGCTGTTGATTATGACGCTTGCAGGAGAGAATTTTGAAAGGAGGAGGCGGTCCGCCTCCCTTAGAACGTCGTTTTCAGTCGGATAGAGCTGTCCCGGTCTAGCCGAGGGTCTAGCGGTGTCCTTTGCTTCCCGTGCTTCCAGCCTGACTGGAAAGAACTCGACGGCTGGGGGAGCCGGCGTTACACGTTTTGCAAAGATTTTCTGTTTGAAATTGGCTGTTTTGAAGAGCCTTGAGAAGTTGCCGATGCTCTCGAAGTTCCCCAGTGCAAGAAATCCTCCGGGCTTGAGAGCGAAGTGGAGGATGGGGACCAGCTTCTTTTGTAGTACGGGTCCAAGATAGATCAGTACGTTCCTGCATATGATTAGGTCCATCTTCGAGAATGGGGGGTCTGCGATGACGTCCTGCTTTGCGAAGACTACCAGGTTGCGAATTGATTTGTTGATCTGATAGTTCCCGTTGGAAGGAGTGAAGAACCTCCGGAGCCTTCCAACGGAGACGGAGGATGCGTTGGAATAGATTCCCTCTCGGGCCTTGCCGAGGACACTCTCGTTGATGTCAGTTGCAAAGATCTGGATGGCGGGTTTAACGGGAGAGTTGTCGAGAAATTCAGTCAGGCTTATCCCTAGCGAATAGGCCTCCTCGCCTGTGGAGCAGCCTGGAATCCATACCCGGAGAGGGTCGTTTGGGTTTCGGTTTCTTATGAGCTGTGGGAAGACCTCAGTTCTCAGTGCCTGGAAGGTCTCGGGTTCCCGGAAGAATCCCGTTACATGTATCAGAATCTCTTGGAATAGCTTTTCCGGTTCACTCGGATTTTTCTTCATATAGTCGACATAATCTTCAAGCTTGGCAATTCTAAGGACCATCATACGCCTTAGAATTCGACGTCTAATGGTCGAATGCTTGTAGTTTGAAAAGTCTGCACCTGTACGCTCCTTCAATAGGACGAAGATTTTTCCAAGTTGGGAATGGGGTAGAAATTGCTCGGTCTTTTGCTCATCGACGAAGTATGGGACGTATGGGTACTGGCTTAGCCTGACGAGTTCCTTTGCAATGTCTGGTGGGGAGAGGACCAGGTCCGCGACTCCCGCGTGGATCGCGGCTCTGGGGAGGTCGTAATATTTTGCCGAGGTCTCATCCTGTGCGAATGTGACTCCACCTTCTTGTTTTATCGCCCTCAGCCCATCAATGCCATCTACGGATGTGCCTGAGAGTATTACACCGATTGCCGCCATTTTCTTGTCTTCAGCAAGGGATCTCAGGAAAATATCGATGGGGGACTGTTTGGGAGCTCCCTCAAGGCGTCGTGTAAGGTAGAGTACACCCTTCAAAATGGTCATGTTAGTATTTGGTGGTATGACGTAGACGTGGCCAGGGAGAACTTTTATCCCGTCTGTGACCTCGATGACAGGTAGCTTCGTAGCCTTTGAGAGTAGTTCTGTTAACAGGCTCTTGTAGGTAGGGTCTAGATGCTGGACAAGGACGAGTGAAGCATTGATCTCCTCTGGAAGATATTTGAGTAGCTGGGAGAACGCTTCAAGCCCTCCGGCCGAAGCTCCTATGCCGACTACAGGAAAAGGTCGAGTTGGCCGCTTTGCTCCTTGAGGAGAGACTTCACCGCGCAGCCCTATGGTTGACCCAGTATGGTTGGAACGCTTATTCTTTTCAAAGTCGGCCTTCGCTCCCCTTGCATTTTTCTTATCGGAAGCCGGTTTGCGGACCAAAATCCCAGACTATTAAGTGAAAACTGTCCGTTAATATGCCTTCGAAGCCTCGGTCTATCCCTAGCTTAAGGTCAAAAACTGAAGCGGTCTCGACCTGTGACTGTTAAATAAGCTAGACCGGGGTATTGAAGTGGGCTTCTGGTAACGAGACTCGAAGCAATTCAACGTCGGATCATTCATGGTTAAGGAAGCAGCATCCAAGATCAATCGTGTAGGACCTCGACATACGCTCTATCTTCAAAAGGATCTAGTAGAGGACACCGCTTTTCCATTTCTTCTGAATGAGCCCTTGGCAGTCAAAGTTGAGGGCGAGAGACTTGTTATCGAAAGAGCCGGTATGCCAGGACATGCGGGATCAGATTTCATAGTCGGAGAAAAAAATGGTTCTGCAGTCGTCTCAATCCTGGGCGATCTGGGGTACGCGCCTGTGTTGTCGAGAGCAGAGAAAATCTATGACATGTTGAAGGAGGTGCACGAAGCGGAAACGCTGGATTTACGGATCAGGCGCATACCTCCGAAAGAGCACGCGATTCTCCTGTACAGAAGTAATGGTTTTCGGGACAGGATAATGTCAGAGTTTCTCGATCCTTCGATCGATGCTCCGATGGGTCTTCTGTCAGAGAAACATGTGGAGTTTGGGTCTGCAAAGAACCTGTTGTACAGCGAGATCCTCGGCAAGGGAGAGTGGTCGCTCTCAAAGCATATTCTCAGCTGGATTACGGATATAGAGTCATCAAGCAAGGCCCCGGGCCCGACCAGAATAGCGATCGAAGATATGTCTTGGTTTTTCGAGAACGATCTGGTTGGTGAAGTCGAAAAGTGGGAGCAAGAGATTACCCCCAAGAATAACGTGACAGTTCTTTGCGGCTATCGCACGTCTAAGCTGGACCAGTCTTGGATAAGAAAGGTCGTTGCTCTTCATAGTTACGTTATCCTAGACTCGCCCTTCAGGGTGTACCGGAAAGGTCAACAATAGCCGCTTTCTGGTTTCGAACGGTTGATAAAACCGCCATGACGTGACATGTGATATAAGGCCGCAAAGGAGTTCCTGATCGTTTATCGTCAATTATCCCGATACTGGGCCTTTGCTTCGAGTTTGAGCGGGACTTTTTCTTCGCAAGGCGTGGCTTGTCGTATTCCCGGTTTTGACATATTTGTACAAGAAGGTATATACGAAATTATACACTCAATCCCGGCTCGGGTGGCGGGCAGTCCAAGCGGTTGATCTTGAACAAGTGACAAGGTTCCAGCTCGGCGAGCGAGCAGCTAGCGATTCGCTAGTGCTTCGACCAAGTGACTCATTCGCTAGGAACTCAACAGAGATCCTGATCACGGCCGCTGATTACGAAAGAGGGTTCACGATGAGCCGTCTGTGGCATTTCGTCTCCCTCCCGGTTATCTCAGGCCCACGAGGATATTGTGGGCTTCTACCAGGTGAGCATATTGCTTCAGGCTAGAAACGAGTCAGAAAAGGTAGATTGGTCCGCGTATCTCAGGATTAGCGCCGCCACACCAATAGAGAAGACGGACACTGTGGTGAATGTATTGGAGGCATTGAGTACTTCATTATCGAATATCGGGGCTGAGGTTCGATTGCTACTCTTCATCGATGATAAGGTAGGGAGGGAATAGGCTTTGTTGAAGGCTAAGAGTGAGTTTTCCACGGAGCTTCAGGCTTCGGATCAGGAGAGGAGCATAAGTGGAACGGAGAGGGAGGATTTGATTGTGGAGGCGCTTGCGGAGTTGTGCGGTTCATTGTTGAATGTTGGGGATGGGGTGCGGGTGGTTGTGCGGGTGAAGGATGCTCGAAAATTGAGAAGAAGGCGGGGGAAGGTCTGAGAAGCTTGAGGGTTAATGGTGTGTCCCGGACAGGCGTAGATTCGTTCCTGGTGCCAAATGGTAGTGCAAATGGTAATGGTAATGGTATCGGTCGGAACGATGGGGATGCGCGGCCCATGGCGAAGTTCATGCTGTCGCTTCGACAGGATAGTATGAGGATTATCAGCTCGGAGGCAGGGAATAGGGGAATCTCGGTCCAGGAATTGTTACGGGCTGTGATTATCCCGGAATGGGTGAAGATGAGCCTCCGAGAAGGCTGAGCTGATGGTTCCAAGTGTTGATCCGGAATAGGGTTTGACGCTCACTTGCGGGTCAAGAACCAATTGCTGGAACGAATGCCCGCATCTATCGCCGAATAATCCAGCCCTGCTCCTACCATAAATTTGCTACAAGAGGCCTCATTTCCTCGGGAAACCTCAAGAATTACGTGCTTAGCCTTAGCCAATGATTCCTGAGCACCCTCCAACACAAGAATTTCGTGACCTTCCACATCTATCTTGAGCCAATCGATGGATTCCAGCTTCAGTCGAGTGACGATACTGTCCAGAGTATCGCATTGGACCTCAACAGTTCCTCGTTTCGGATCCGTTCCTTGTTCAATTGACTCGGGTTCGAGTGACGAACTACCCATGTTACCCAAGGCCGCAACGTGAAGAGGCAATTTTCGATTCCGATCGCTCAAAGCCACGCACAATGCAGTCACGTTCGAATAACTATTGAACCGAATATTGGATAAGAGTGCGGAATAGTTTGATGGCTCAGGTTCTACAGCTACTACTCTCGAAGCATACCTGGCCGCCATCAGGGTATATCGACCTATGTGAGCGCCGACATCTACAACGACATCTCCCCGTTTTACCTGGAACCAACTCGAAGTACGTGGTTCATGTGCAGTCGCGAGTATTGCTAGGTCGGTAGTGCCGGGCCTAACATTCGCATGCACCCCACCTATAGTTACGGTCAATTTTGAATGCCCCGGTATCAAATATCCTACCGACCTGAATCTAGCGGGCGCCAAGAGATACAATAAGATAGATACTTGATAACTTATGTAGAGCCTGATAGCGTTACGAACTCCAATAGGGCGAACCTGTAGGTATGCGCTTGCAGCACGCAGAATCAGC
>VBBA01000055.1 GCA_005888675.1 Candidatus Bathyarchaeota archaeon
TTTGCAAGCAGAAGAATGTCTCATACTTCGCGCCGCTTTGCAATGTGGTACCCCAGTTCAGTGTGGACGTGGCGACGTCAGCAAATGCTGTGGCTGCCAATGCGGAACAAATGGGTTTCGTCCCAGTGCCCAGAACTGTTACGGCCGATTGGGCCGAGATTGTCAACTCTTTGAAGGCAACCGGTCCTACGATTGTACCAACATTCGCAACGGTAACCAGGAGCATCGCGTTAGCCGAAACGATAGTGATTACGGCTACTGCAGCGATGAGTGGGATTAATCGCTTAGCCGAGATTTTCAATCTATGTCTCACCTCCCATTTTTGTCGTCTCGTTTTACAAGGTGGTGCTAGTACCTATGGAGATGATAACGGCCACGTCTACACGAGGTATCTTTTGCGTTGAGATAATTGCGGCTTGATTACAAGCGACACACTGTGTGGTACTAGATGGATCGAAAATGGTATTGGAAGCATTCTCTTGCCATCGCAAGAAAGACTGAATTTTGGGTCCAAGCTGTGGTTCGAAACAGCCCTAGGCGTTTAGGTAAACGCTCATGAGTCTTGGACGTTACTAAGATAGCCTAGTCTCGAAAGGAGTCTCTTGAAGTGGTCGGAATCGTCCATTAGAATACGAATCATTGCGATTGCGACAGCTTGAAAGAACTCGACAGCTTGATGATTGGCCTCGCACTTTTGGCAAAACCATTCTGCGGCCCTACTTGGGAGCGCGTCGTCAAGCCCCCTGCTTTTGAGTTCATCATGAACCATCGCGAGCATAGCGAAGAAAGGCACCCTCAAACTCTCCAACTCGTTGCCCTCGTAAAGATCTCTCGTGACTAGGGCCACCTTCTTGTCCACGTCGTATTTTCTGAGTGTCGTCTTTTCATAAACGTAGAGGCGTTTTCTCTCATCCTTGGGCTTCATGTCTTTGGGAAGTTGGGCGATACTTTGTATCTCAAGAAGTTCTTTCAAAGAAGCATAGACGTCGCTCTGCGGGAGGTTGAGGGCCTTGATAATATCACTAGCAGAAATTCCGTTTACCCCCGCGGCCCTAACTACGTCCAGTATCTCCCAAGAACTTGGTTTGGAAAGAACTTTGGCCTCTTGCAGCGAAGTTACAGGATAGTGTTGCAGATATTTTTTCGTTCTGAACGATCGTTTGGGTCTGGGAATAGGCCGGGTGTTTTCGAATCTTTCCCCCGATATGTTCCGCTCTTGAGGGTCGTGGTTGGTCGATTGTCCGGTTTCAAAACGTCCTGGAGAAGCCACGTGGGAGGCTTGCAGTCTACTCGTCAAGCGAGGTCCTTAACCTCACTTTGTCTGGCCTCTTTGCTTCCTGGGATTTTGATAGAGCTCACACCCATAATACATCCCCGCAGTGCTTCTCCTCGTCCTACACTGCGTACTGCGTATACTATCTCATGAGGCAAGAGTATAGTTAGGACAACGCTAGCCGACTTGTTCCGAACCAGTATTTCTTCGATTAGATGGTCTATCCTCTCTGGGCATGGACTGTTCGAGACTATTGTTACGCATGCGTCCGTGCTCACCTGTCCTTTCCAGAAGCTCATTGAGGGGATGAGTGTGAAACTCTCGAAATACTTGATCACGGTCTCTGCTAGGTTTCCAGTGTCCTGGGTGTAAATGCAGTATTCGAAGCCGTAGCCCATGTTTCGTCCTCTCGTTGGGGACTGAACTATTGATTCGGCTTTATTCTCTTATAATCCGGACGTGTAGCATAGAAGACAAAGAGGCACTCACGATTACATTTCATGCCTTCAATCTATTCGTCGTCACTGAGGAATAAGCAGAGGAGCCTGGTCTCTGGTTCAGGAAAATTGAACGGGTTTGAGAAAAGCCCGTTAATGGTTAATCTACGGGCGCTGTTTCGTGGAGGCGTACTTCAGGTCCGTTGTCCCCTCAACGTTCGAACGATTCAGAGGATGAGCGGGATCAGGCGGACTGATGGCAATGACCGCGTCATCAGTAACGAAGATGTCGGTCCCTAGCCCGAGATGAGCGAACGCGGCCTTCACGGCTTCAGCATAAAAGGCACTGGCCTTGAAGCCCATGTCGTGCTTGACGATCAGTGTGTGTGTCTTCCCTTCAAAGCTATGCTCGAAGGTGAAGGCCCTGCCGTATTGTGCTCCGAGGAACTCCAGTGCTTTCAAGACGCTGTCAAAGTCGAACTTCTTAAAGTAGAATGTGATGATTCCGGGGACCTGGTTCTCTCCCCACCATTTCCCCATCTCTTTGGCATGATCGTCGGTGAGATAGTCGAAAAATTTCTTTATCGTGCTGGACGATGTTGTGACTGTTCCGAATTTCTCGGCGTTAGCTTCCCAATCTACGTAGCGTCTGAGTGCCTTGTTAGCGATTACGTTCATGCTGACCCTTTCGTTTCCGGCTATTTCGCCGAGCTTCTGGTCGACATCCTTGTCTATGCGGAGTGTTCGTGTTGTGCTCTCGTAAGAAGATCTGATTGCAGTTCTAGGCCTGGGCTGTTTTAGCGGAGATAAAACCCTCTCAGGCAAGCTCAACCAACCAGAAGGTACCAGTATTCTTCAGATTATTAAACCTGATTGTAAACCAAGACCGTTCCTATCGGTATGCGTCGTTATGCCTCCATATCTCTCGCTACCCCTCCGTGCAATTGCTCCCACTTGCAAGAACGGTTACTTCCGCCATCCCCCTAGAGTTGCACGTATAAACGATTGTAAAGTGATTCCTTCCATTCATTGCGAATACGGTTTGTTCACTAATATTGCATCTGGCACTTGGTTCTAGTAATTGCGAGTTTCCGAGATAATCGGAAAGTGGTTGCACTTAAGCGTGGGGAGGACATCCTTCTTGCACCAGAAACAGGACGTCGGACTTAAGTGAACCGGCGCCGAATGTTGCTGCTTGAGTGGTAAAATCGTATGTCGCGTCCAATACTTGAATTCAAGCTGGCAACGAAGCGGCTAATGGGTACAGTGACAAGGACCGTCAGGATCGATCGCATTGTCGATTCAAGAATTGTCGCCCTCGCGGACAAGGAGAGACTGAGCACAAACTTCCTGGTGAACAAGGCCCTTAGACGGTATGTGGAATGGGAGGCTGAGGCCGAACACTTCGGTTTCGTATCAGTACCGAACAGTATTGTTGGAAAAACATTCGATTATCTCACAGAGGAGCAAGCCCGCGACTTCGGAGGATGGGCAGGCAAGAACAAGATCCCCGAGATCGTTAGCTTCTGGTTCAAGAAACTAGATATCGAGAATTCTCTGAAAGCGCTCGATCTAATGGGAACACAATACGGAAGAGCCTTCAGGTTCGAATATTCATTTGACGGCAGGACCTACACGTTGATTCTCAAGCATGACATGGGTCCTAAGGCCTCCGCATTCTACTCCGAGCTGGTGAAAAGTCTGTTTGACATGCAGGGGTTGAGAGCTGAGACGATGGAAACTGAGGATCAAATAGTCTCGAAAGTCTATTCCTCCCAAGGGCATGGCTCGGGCGTCTCTTCATCGAGTCTGGAGCAGTACGAAACCCTGGTAAAAGCTCGATAAAGATCGCGTCGAGGGCGTTGCGGAGCCCTCAGAGCTTCTCTGGACGACGCTGGCTCCGTTTCTTTTGCCCAACGCACAGCAGATGAGCACTTACGCCGATGAGTGAAGGCTCGGTCTCCGTCGCCTCAATCAGGCTTAACAGTCGATCCCTAGACTCATTGTCCGACCACAGTTTCTCGAAGTCCGGGAGGAGCCAGGCAAAGCCCTCAACCGCAAATATCGTCACATCATGGAATCCTCCTTCCCTGACCTCTTCAGCAAGTTGGGCAGGATGATGGAAGTACGCTGTTGTGAAATATCGTGGATGCTTACCCGGATTTCGATGTTGACCTTCCTTGAGGTCGCGCTGTATGATTCTCATGAAATCAGGGTCTCGAAGGTAGCCTCCTCTTGAACCATCGAGAGCGGAAGCGAACTTGGATATTCCGGCGACGAAGATCAGGCCATCTTGTTTCAGAACTCGTAATCCCTCCATTAGAGCAGTCTGGCGCTGTCCTTTCTCGGTAAGATGATACAACGGTCCCATCATGAGCACGATGTCCGCATATTCATTCGGGAACTCAAGAGCTCGGGCGTCTCCCAAAGAGATGCTCGCAACTGAGATTCCCGTCTGCTTCATCTGTTGTCTTGCCTGTGTCAAATGAAGTGGCATCGGATCGACCAGGTGGACCACATGCCCCATCTCTCCAAGCCAAGAAGCGTAGACTCCTGGACCCCCGCCTATGTCAAGGATTGTAGCAGGTTTCTTCGGCAGGTAACGTGAGATGATCTGCTTGGTTCTGTGGAATTCGAGTAGCTCTGTGTCCTTGAGGAGTCTGTCCTTCTCCACTCCGGACTCGTAGTGAGCCATAACATCTGAATCCAACTCGAATTTTCGCGCTTTCTTCAAGTGAACTATCCCCTTTCGGTCGATGATTGTTTGAATTTGAAATTTGGCGAAGTCACAGCAACGAGGGAATTTTGCTTAAGCTACTAGCTGGGCCTCTGACTTAGGCAGGCTTGTCTTCACTCTTGCCTACTCGCCGAAGCCTTTCGGTCATGCCTCTCAAATCCTCGGCACCGTCAATCCGGATTTTCTCATGTCTTCTCCCTTCTTCCTCCTTCTCCTTCATGCGTTTGCGATAACAATCATTGGCCTGATCGATGTACTTGTACACCCATTCAAGATCCTGTTCAGGCCTCTCTTTCATCGCTCTAAATTCTATCAGACTGCCAGACAACCTAGGAAGGTGAACGCTCGGGGTCCAGGTCGCAGTGAAGCTGAAACATTGCAACCAATCCAAGTCCGGACTCAGGTTAAGCGGGATTTCGACTATTACCAGTCCGGATGCTTCCGGGTCAATGCCCGCGGCTTTCACTTTATCCTTTAGCGGCAAAACGTCGCCGTGCAAGATACAAGATCAATCAAAAGGAGAGACGGAATGTTGCTAAATCTCTTTCGTGTGGTGGCGGGCCCGGAGGGATTTGAACCCTCGACCATTCCCCGAACGAGTCCTGTTCATACTCGTCCTTCAGGTTAAGAGCTTCAGCCAAGCCCTTTTGGGCGTCTGCTGCTCTACCTGGCTGAGCAGCCCGACCAGGAGCGTAAGAGACCTGGCTTACGGGCCCACGCGACCCGCCAA
>VBBA01000056.1 GCA_005888675.1 Candidatus Bathyarchaeota archaeon
GTTTTCAGGGGTTTATTAAAACGTTGGAGCTTCGATAAGGTTCCAATCATCATAGGCCTTTCAGGCCGCAGGCCTACCTTATCGACAGTAATGAATTCACATGGTCGCTGAAGCATCAGGTGAGTTTAAGCCGAACCTTCTGACACAGAGAACCATCAATCGAACGAGTCGAGGTTGAGCCACACCGATGCCAGTTAGTGTCCTTGTAGATCAAAAAGGATTGAAGGGTTCCACTTTGATCACAGGCTTCCATGGTGTTGGTCTGACCGGATATCTAGCAACTTCTTACCTCATCCACGCTCTCAAAGCAGTAAGGATCGGTTTCATCGAGGTTGAGAATCCTCCGCCATGGGTTGGCACAGCTGACGGAGGACTCGTAACACCCTTTGAAGTCTATAAGAAGGGAAAAACAATCCTGGTGAAGCTAGAATTCTCACCCCACAAGAGCGAAGAAGCGGAGTTTGCCAAGGTCCTCGCCGACTGGGCAATCCATCAAAGATTCAAAGACGCAGTACTGATTGGTGGACTGGACTCCTCCTACAAGCGCAGTAAAGACCGATATTGCATCGTCCCGACGGGAGCTTACTTTGACGGGGCCAGAAACGTTACCGGGGAAGTCCTAGAACCTGGTCTACTGGTCTATGGACCATTGGCGGTCATGCTGAGCGAATTTGAGATACACGACTTCCCCGCAGTCGCTGTACTGCCGTTCGCCGACCCCGTACGCACAGACCCTGGAGCTGCGGCCCTTGCAATCCGCAGAATATCAAAGGCTTACGGGTTCAGAGTTCAAGTGGAAGAATTAATGAAGGATGCGAAATTTGTTGAGCGAGATTTCGACCGCAGGAGTCGATTGACAAAGGGCTCCTTGCAACGAATGTATGCCTAGTCAAATAGTCACAAGAGTCCCAGTAGCAATAAGGCCAACAGCTTCTCTCAAGGTTCCGATCTTCAACTTTCCGGAGAGTTCATTCTCTCTCAACTTCGTCTCGATATGTTTCCCCAATGGTCCCGTGCCCTGGACGAGCAGAATTTGTTTAGGATCCGTCTTTTTGACATATTCTGCGACCTTGATTCCGGATCGCACGTAGTCATCTGATGATCCTGGGTCATAGATGTCAGTGTGAGGAATAGGATAGGCCTCATCAAGTTCCAAGGGGACAGGACCATATGCTAAAGAGTAGAAGACGATCGAGACGCCCTCCATTTCCCGAAGCTCTCTTACCACTGGGTCGAGCCCCGGGTCCTGATGAAATGGCCTCCTCCAACCTGAAGGAAGCAGCACTAACCATTTCGCGCTTGGCTCAACAGCCATTTGCAGTTTTGTCGAATATCTCTGAATCTCCGGCCGTGGATCTGTCGATCGTCCATAGTAGAAGATCCCGTGGAGCTTGACCGCTGGATTATATCTTTCCAGAAATTCTGTGTGAAAAGCCAAGCGTTCGAAGCATCTCTTGAACGCCGGATGCGCGTGCGATCTCATCTCCAACATTTCCCAAAGACGTCCCGTTCGTATCATCTCGCGTATCTTTCGCAGCTCCGAGATGCAGACGTATAAGTTGTGCCGGGAAAGTAACATCTCCTTCTCCTCCAGTGAAAGATCGCGGATAGAATTCGCTGTATTGCCACGACACGTTGGGCAATTACAAGGTAGCTCCTCCATCTCGTCCATTTTGAGAGTCCCCTCTGGCGTGAAGTATTTGCCCTGTTTCGCGTACAAGGCGTAGGCTGCGGAGTCGAAAAGATCGCAGCCTAGAGCTACCAAGAACGGAAATGTCGCTGGGTGACCAGCGCCGAACAAATGTAGAGGTTTCGAGATTGGCAAGGCCTTCTTTGCCGCCACGATCATATCGACGAGAATGTCGAAGTGTTGTGTTTCCATTAACTCGGTCGGGCTGCCTAGTGCATAGATCGCAAAATCTCTCTTGCCCATCTCTCTCGCAGATCTTTCTACCTCTAATAGATGGACGCCGCCTTGAACCGGGCCGACCCAGAGAATGTCTTTCCGACTAATCGACTCTAAAGCTTCGTCGGCTCGGCGGATGGTCTCGTCCACTGTCCATTTTGCTCGTTGGAGACTCGTCCGGAAACCTGTTGGGACATCTAGTATCACAGCAATGTCGCTGTTGATCTCTTCCTGGTACTGAACTATTTCCTTCGGGCTTACGGCTACTTCGCCAAACTCTAAGATTTGATAAGCGCCCGAGTCGGTTGCAATTGGCCTTTTGAAGCCTAGGTATTTGTGTAGTTCAAGCTTGAGCGGCCTCGTCTGTCCCCTCCTCAAGAGATAGGCGTTGGTCATTATCGCCTCTGAGTCCGTCCCTTTCAAGAGTGCCCTAGTCGATTGTGGACGGTTGGGATCAATAACGGGGAACATATGCGGGGTCTGAAATACCCCGCTCTTCGTCTCTAATGTTCCGGTCCGGGCTGCGAGGTCTTTGGAACGGATCCGAAAACTCAATTGTTGCCGTGAGCTGACTCTAGTTCAAGCTAGGCTTGAGGTCGTGCTTTTTCCCGGATGAACTCTTCGTAGACCTTCTGAACCCGCTCGGCAGCAGGTCCTGATCCCTCGATGATCCCCTTCTCTGATACTCTGATCCGATCCATTACAACGATTACCCCGGCGTCCTCCATGACTCGAACCATCCGTGGGAAGACCCGTTCTAATCGTTCTCCTAGGCTAGGAAGGTCGAATGGTTTCTCGAAGCTTGAGATCTGCATAATCGTGTCCCCGTTTAGAAAGACCTTGTGCATCCCAGCTCCCTTATCGTCCTTTGCGTTCGTCAGACACAAACTCAAAGTGTCCGTGTCAATCCCTGAAAGTGTCCCGGTGAAGGTTTTGCCAGTGGACGTGAGGATGCTCACATTCCTCTGAAGGAGTCCGGAGAGTTCTTCCATGAATCTTCTGTCAGCTGTTGAGGACAATTCGTTACTTCTACTCCACGCCCTTTGAAGAATAGGGCTGCTAGTCTAGGGCTATATCATCTTTGGTCTGCTTGGGCCTTCATCTTCGAAAGTAATTCTCTAGCTTCTCTTGCGTTCCTGCCTGAGCCGAGAACAGGTCTATCGTTTAGTTGAAACCGCTTCCCGCAATGAAAACATGATTTGCTCCTGTAGCCAGTGTCAGCGATAAGAAGCGACTTACAATAAGGACAGGATACTATTCCGTAGGCTTCCTTGCCTATAGCCGAACTCTTCAACCCCATATATTCAAGTCGTAAGTCTCGAGCCAATCAACGACTCCCGCATTCCCGATATCTTTCTTCTTCCCGTCAACCAAATTGCTGACCTCTCTCAATACCCTATTCGAGGACTTCCCTGTCGTATCGATTTCGTGGACTCTTTTACGCCCCAGCAGGGCGACTGCCTCGAACTGGCAAACACCGATCAATTCAGCTTCAACATTCTCACGTATCTTCGACGGGGACCAACGGCGTGATGCCAGCCTCTTGCGAAGCTTCTCTGGATGCAACCGCAACACAAAGCAGTACTTGACCTGCCTAGTCGGCAGATATCCACCTAGAAAGTGGGTCGATATCACAAGGCACCTATTCTTGTTTTCATGGATTATCTTGCTCACAGCTGACGTTAGACGTCTCTCGTCAGCGACCAGGGTCCTCCGTTTCTTGTCTACCCTAGTGTACAACTCTTTCGTCTTAACAAGGGTACTGATGTCGACCTGCTGACAGTCGAGTTTCTTTGAAAGTTTGGACGCCAGAATGGACTTGCCCACTCCTGGGGTGCCGGTAATTAGTATCAAGATTGCCAATTCTGTATGTAGTGGTGTATGGTGCTCCGGCCGGGACATTCAGCTTCCCTTGGGAGGAGGCTTTTGAACCCGGGTCGCCGGATCGAGAGTCCGGCATACTATCGGCCAGCAACGTTTTGCTGCGGACCGGTCTATACTACCGGAGCCGTTCGAGAAATGGAATTATGTCTGCTTAAAAGTTAGCCTCTGTTAGGACACCACAGAAATCCACCGGCCCTAATTTACGAGAGCATTCACAGAGTGAACTCCCGGCCGTTGAAAAATGCGAGGTATGATTGCGGTTCTAGTCAGCATGACCACCAGGTGGCCCTGGCGGCGCCGGCGGCGGCTTAGCCGCAGCGATTACATCGTCGATACGCAGTATCATTGAGGCAACCTCTGAGGCTGAGCGTACAGCGTGCTCCTTGACCTTCACGGGTTCCAAAACACCCTCTTCCATCATGTCCACGATCTTTCCAGTATGTACGTTGACTCCGTTCCACAACCCCTTGGACTCGTGTGCCGATCTCAAGCCTACCATAATATCGATCGGATGAAGCCCAGCATTGTCCGCCAGTGTTCTCGGGATTGACTCGAAAGATTCTGCAAATGCCTCGACTGCCAACTGCTCTCTTCCTCCGATCTTTGTCGCATAATCTCGCAACCGTTTCGCCAACTCCATCTCCACTGCTCCTCCTCCTCCGACTATCTTGTTCTTGCGAACAACATCGATCAGCACGTACAAGGCATCTTTCAAGGCCCTTTCTGCCTCGTCAACAAGCCTTTCTAGTCCAGCCCGGATCAAGATGCTAACCGCCTTCGGGTCCTTGGCCTCCTCAATGAATATCATCTTGTCATTACCAATCTTTCGCTCTTCAACTCTGCCTGCAAAGCCAAGATCTTCTTTCTGAAGATCATCTAGATTGGTCACTATCTTTGCGCCAGTGGCCTTCGATAGCTTCTCGATATCGGATTTCTTGATCCTGCGCGCAGCCAAGATTCCGTACCGGGCGAGGAATGACTGCGCGACCTCATCTATCCCTTTCTGACAAAGTACAACGTTCGCACCCGACCCTTTGATCTTTTCAGCCATCTCTTTCATCAGATGCGTTTCCTCGTCTAGGAAAGCCTGCATCTGTTGTGGATTCGAGATTTTGATCTCCGCACTAAACTCCGTCTTCTCGATCTCCATCGGAGTGTCCAGTAATGCAATCTTGGCATTTTCTATTCTCTTCGGCATGCCAGGATGGACAACTTCCTTGTCAATGATAACCCCTCTTACCAGTGAAGTGTCGAGGAGGCTCTTTCCCTCCTTCTTCACGAGTTGGATATTGTCAATGTCCGCCGTGTAAGCGTCGCCTCGCTTCTCCATAACTTGCGTGACGGCTTCAACCGCAATATTGGCAAAATGTTCCGTGCCAGAGCCCAGCCCCTTACCATGCATCGCAGTAATAGCGATCTTCCGAAGAGATTC
>VBBA01000057.1 GCA_005888675.1 Candidatus Bathyarchaeota archaeon
CATATGGATCTGTGAAGGCTCTTTCAGCATTGAACTGTGGATATCGTTTCTCCAACTGTTTTCTTTCCAAGTCCTCTGTTTCGAGCCCGATCTTCTTGAGAGTCTTGTGGCTTTCTTCATTGAACATGTTCCATTCTTTGTCTGTTCCTTGAACGAGTAGTAGATCGGATGGAGTCAGGAGTTGGAGCTTTGTTTCCTGTTCTAGCTGTTGCCAAAGTTTGCGGCTCTGGATCGCGAGGCGAGTGTAGAACTCATCCTTGCCGTATGCGTATCTGAAT
>VBBA01000058.1 GCA_005888675.1 Candidatus Bathyarchaeota archaeon
TGGAGCTGCAATAATCATTAGCTACATTGTATTGGTCGACTAGAATGATCTGCTTGTTGGTGATCTTGCTGAGATAATATGCTGTGGCCGAGCCCATTATTCCAGCTCCGATAATGCAGACGTCAGTCTCGCTCATTCTACCAGCCCAACTTGTACCTTCTCAGGGAAACACGGTTTGTCCGACGATAAATAGTGAGCCATCACCAATGTGATGTATGGTTCGTCCGCCCTTCGGAGCCTTGCGCTTCCTCTATGTAGGAAGTTCAGACGTTGGTCGCGACCTAGAATACTACACGGGAGTGCTCGGTGCAGAGAAGATCTGGGACCTATCCTCATTTGGGACGAGAGTCGCGGCCGTCCGGATCTGTGACGGTCCCCCGCTTCTTTTGGCGGGGCATCGTTCCGCGCCATCGTGCCTACCGATATTTGAGGTCAAGGATATTGATGCTACTGCCAAGGAGTTGAAGCGGAAGGGGTGGGAGTCTGAGAGCGGCAAGTTCGAGATTCCGAACGGGCCCTGCTACTTGTTCAAGGATCCAAGTGGGAACCAGCTTGCAGTATTCCAAGACGTCCGGCCTGGGATGTTCGAGCAGGCTCATGCTTGAGAGGAGCCGGCGTGGTCTGGCGATATGTTCAGATAAGCCGTGTACCCGAATATCTAGTAATAAGACCGCGCTTAGATTACGGTTGATTCGCCATGGCTAACCCGTTGAACTCTGACGATCGATTGCTCTGGTGGTGGTTCGTCGGAACTAGAGGGGGACCTACCCGGGCGAGGATTGTCATGGCCTTGAAGGAGGAGCCGTTGAACGCGAAGCAACTTGCCGACTTTCTCGATATCAACTACAAGACCGTTCGGCATCATCTGAAGGTCTTGTCGGATCATCATCTCCTCGAATCATTCGGTGACAAGTATGGCAAGGCCTACTCCTTGTCTCCCGTCCTAGAAGCGAACTATGAAGCATTCGTACAAGTGCAGAAGACCGGGTTGAGCCGTCGGGTAGTGAGAATAATTGGTTAGCACTGACTTAGTTATTCTCGGCGCCACGACGGGGGTGTGCCTGGTCAATATTGGATTGCTCGGAGGGTTGATGTATATTTACCATCGCGGATATTCGGAGCTAAAGTCAAGGTTTGGACTTGGCCTCTTCGTCTTCGCAGGCCTGCTAGTCACTCAAAACTTGCTTTACATCTACTTCTACTTCGCCGAGTGGGACGCTTTCAGCTACGTTATGCAGTACGTGATGCTTGCAAACCTTGTCCAGACCCTCGGACTGGCAACACTCAGCTGGGTTTCCTGGAGATAACCAACCACCGTTGGCCTTGAAGCCCATAGTGATAGTTTGGGCATTAGGCATCTTGATCGTAACCGCAACTGTGCTACTGTTTGCCGCGCCCATGCTGTTACAGACTCGATCAGGCTCATCGTCCCAGCCGGGCTGCAACAGTGAGACATTGAATCATGTGTACAGTCCTGATAGGTTGCAGGTCCACAATTCTTGCCAGACGGTGACTGGGACAGTAATGAGGATCCTGCAAGAGAGGGATGGAGATACACACATACGCCTTCAGCTGGATCCACAGTATACCGGGCTACTGAACGATTACAACATGCAGGATCAGAAGGGCACTCTGATTCTAGAGATAGTTTGTGCCTACTCATACATACCCCAGCAAGACGCAGTGTCAGCCTGTCAAGGATACACCAACCAAGTTCCAATTCCCAATGTTGGACAGCATGTTTCCGTCGTGGGACAGTACGTGACGGATCTGGATCATGGCTGGAATGAGATCCATCCTGTCTATTCCGTCGCTACGATATAGCCGCACTTTGGACTGAATTTACTTAGGACAGGACTAACGAAAAATTCGAGCAGTCAGATTCCTTTCCCCACGCTCAAAAATTTCATTCTAATCGATACACCCTCCCCCCTCTCACGCTCAATATTCACGAGGGAAAGATCCAGTTTTGAACGAAAAATGCTCGTTTTCAAGCTAAGAACGATGGTTTCCACTATCTACCCGACCGAAGAATATCCCTGAGAATGGGGCGACCGTCCGTCAACTCCAGCATTTCTTCCACGCTCAAATTTTCTCTTTTGAACCAGTATGCCCCCTCCCCCTCCCGTGCTCAAATTTCACGCTCAATTCCTAGACCTCACGAGGAGGATCATGCAAGGGCCACGAGGAGAATTAGCAAAGCTCAGGGGATTGGACCCGTTCAAGAAGCTCTTGAGTGGGTCAGGGACAGGAACTCCAAGACTATTCTGTTGAACTCTTCGGGACGGGACATATTCACAATATGATCGGCGCCATGGACAACCACTTTCTTTGAGCCCGGGATCTTGGAGTGAAGGTCGTTGGCAATCAATTGCATGCCTTTGACGTCCCGGTCGCCGATCATCACCAAAGTCGGGACAGTGATTTCTGGCAATCTCTTGTAGCTTGCCGGGTCCGGACTGACTTGATGCTTCCATGGGTTGTCCAACTGGACATGAGCATTCTCCAGCGCGATCGTCATGATTTTCTTTCGGGATTCTGGGTTTTGAGCCGCGGCCCAAGCGTTGACATCCATCTCAGCAGCTTCCTTGAGCTTTCCTTGCTTGATCAGATCCTCTTGTGGCGCCATTTGCTTATCGAATTCTTTCCACACTTGATCTTCTACAGGATCCGATGTTTTGCGGCCGCTAACTCCAGCTCCAACAAGGACTAGACCATCGACCTGGTTTTTGTAGCTGGTCGTGAAATCTATGGCTATTCTTCCCCCGTTCGAGACACCGATAATGTACACCTTATCGAGTTTGAGATGTTGTAATAGGGCGTGGAGGTCTTCAAAGTCTGAGAATTTGGTTTCAGCCTTGGTGGACCTGCCGAAACCTCTTACGTCATACCTTACAACGTTGTAACTGTTCGAGAATAGCTCAAACTGTTCATCCCACATCCGACGGTCTAAGAAGCCGGCATGGATCAGGATTAGCGGGTGACCTTTGCCTTTAACCTCATAGTACAATTTTCCGTCTTGAACCGGAACCGTGCCAGAAGTTGTCATGCCCATTTATCGTAATGAAGACTTATGCTCTTAGAGGTTTCAGGCAGCTTTCATTCTCAGAGCTGACCAATCGTCATCAACGGAGAATATCGCGTCCGCTTCTAGACCAATTGATTGGGCGTATTCGCGTATGCTGTCGCGGTTGATGTCAGTCTTCATCTTGGAGCTGCCCTTAGGATAGGTAACCCATACGATTCCGTCTGAGGCAAGAGACGTTTTGAGTCCTGGCAGCCTCTGATTGAGTTCGTTCTTTGAAGCCACGAAAACTTGGATAACGTCGTACTGACCATTCGGTTCCGTGGAGATCGTGACCTTGTTAGGCAATCGTCCCACCAACCCCCTGTAATTGCTTGGTTCGTTGAGAAGTAGGAATCTTTGTCCTTCTTTGATCATCAATTTCTCGGTGACGTTCTTGGGCATTGTCGAGGGAGACAGATACGTCAGGAAATTTAACAATGTGTGTCCGGCTACACCCTCTAATTTGACTGAGTTCCCCACTAGTCCTCAAGGGTTCGTCAAAGTGAAGGATGGGAACGCTCTTATCAGACCAGTATGAGGATGTTCGAACGGTCATGCAATCTCCATCCAAGCCGAAACGACCAGTTGGAGTCATAATAATCGCAGCGATTGCTGCTGCTGGAGGTTTGTTGTCATTGTTCGGGGCCGCTTCCGTCTTTTCCGGCAACGCCACCGGTCCCACCTGGCTGGCGATTGTAGTGGTCATCTTTGGTGTCCTAGGCCTAGCGCTGGGCGTCGGGTTCTACACTGGGGCTCACTGGGCCTGGATCGGAGGAATTGTGATTTACGTTATCTCTATCCTGCTCGGAATCCTTGAGATACTCTATGGTGGGACTGTCGGAGGGATAGGCGGAGTCATCAGAATAATCGCCGGAATAGTCATCCCGCTCTACCTGACTCGGGCCGGTCCTAAGAGCTTCTTCGCCCGGACTGGTGCACCATCCAAACCATGAGTTTGGTAATTTCGTAAAGCTGTGTAAGAAGTAACCGAAACGCTCTGACTCAAGCTATGATAAGCGCTCTAAGATTCCCAGTCTCTTCAATGTGAGCAATGCCTGTAACGTTATCCATTTGCTGGGCTTGCCCGCCTCTTCCAGTTGGAGTGTGTGTCCGTCTCCCCAGCCCTCTGTGAAGGCCTCCCTCTCTTCCGGTCTTGACACAGCCTTTCCTCCGTGTATGCCAACGCTCTGTCGCCAACCGCGATAGACTCCTTCCAGAACCCATTTCCCGTCAGGAAGTCTCTTTTGTCGAAGCAAATTTACAGCGTCGCCCATTCGAGGGTCGTACTTGGCCCCGAGTTCCGAGAGTACTCTCAGTCCATGCAGAAAATCGTAGCGGTAATGCATGGGATAGTGAATGGTTAAGAATTCAAGAAGCACCGGCGAATCATTGCGCTTCGACTTGTATATTCGATGCCGTAGCAGAAACTCGGAGCCTTTTGCTGCAGCGTCTTCCCATCTCTTCATTGATGGATGGATTTGGAACATTGCTGCCAATGCCCAGAGTGGCTCTATCGTGGCTTGGAACGAGCCGTGCTTGGCGCCATCCTCGGTGAAACAGTTCCATCCTCCATCTACGAGTTGTTCTGAGATGAGCCAATCCATCGCCTTGACAACTCTCTCGTCTTGGCCATATCCGAATTTTGCGAGGGACCGGATCATGTTCCCGGTCGAACAGACGTGGGGCTTGATTCCTTCAGATCCTCTTGGTCGTAATGCGAAGCCTCCTGTTTCCACGTTGTGGGCGTGTAAGTAGTGTTCTACGGAGTTCTCGATTCGTTCATCAGATCCGACTAGACCTATGTCAGCGAGCACTGCTAACTGCCAAGCGCAAGAGGACCATTTTGGAACGTAACAGGATTCTGGATTCTCCCAATAGATCCCATCCTTCTGTTTTGCAAGGATTGTTGCAGCCCATCCTTCCCTTCCGATCCGTCCCCTCGTATCTCTAACAGAGCGATCATTCTCACCGTGGTCCATTAGTCCGGTGAGCGTAAAGTATTGGACTGACGGCTCGTCTTCAAGCAGCCAATCAAGGGTTTCTTTCGAGACTGATACTTTTGGAAAGGCAAGTTCCTGCAAAGCGGGTCTTACATTTTCTACCAAAGGTTGTCCTAATAGGCGTTGACGTCCGGGGATGGTCTATGGGTGCCCTTCATCTGTGTGCGGAGTTCTCTTCGTCTCAAAACTAGATAGTATGCAACCGAAATTATTGTTGCGACCTGAATAGCCGACCCGATGATGAATGTCAAAGCAGCCAATGTAAATCCATGGGCGGCTAACGAGTAGTGTTCGGGCTGTGGGAGAGACACAACCAACGTCAGGATCGACATTATCACCGCAGAAGGGTAAGCGATCTCGCGTCCTCTTGCAGCCTCAATCGCCACGAACAAATACACAACCCAACCCGCTAGGACAAGGTAAAACAGCCAAGTCGGGACTAGCGAATACAACTGGATCAGAAGAGCTAGGCCGATGACAACTGAGGAGTAAACCAGGTATCTGGCGACGCGCCGAGTCGGCATGATCCGACTAGTAGGTTGCATTTCTCAATTCGCCGAAGAGAAAGTATGTTGCAGCTGAGACAAGAACCATGAAGAACCCGTAGATCAGAAA
>VBBA01000059.1 GCA_005888675.1 Candidatus Bathyarchaeota archaeon
AAGTAGTAATACTTGCGGAAAGGTATTTAATACCAGTCACGGGTTTCGAGTTTCGATTTGCTTAAACTGGGGGAGATCAATCTCACACGAAGTGAGAAGCTCCAGATTCTCGTGATGTATGCCATCATTGGCGCGGGGACCGGTCTCTCTGTTTATCTCTCAATAATAATTGCTCGGGACTATGCGCCGATTCTGGCTGGATTGGGCATAGTTACGTATGTTTTGGGGCTCCGTCATGGAGTGGACGCAGATCACATTGTAGCAATTGACAACACTATTCGGAAATTGTTGCAGGATGACCAGAAGCCGTTCTCAGTAGGCTTGTGGTTCTCGCTTGGACATTCGACAGTTGTAATGGGGTTGATTGTTGCATTGGTCTTTGCTACCCAGAGTGTTGTAGGTGTTTTGCCGGTTCTTCGGAGCGGCGGAGCAATAATCGGAACCATGGTCTCGGGAGTGTTCCTCTGGCTGATGGCTCTCGTCAATGTGGTGATCGTCCTGGGGATCTTCAGGATCTGGAAGGGTATGAAGAAGGGTGATCTTGATCAAGAGGAACTTGACAACCTTCTAGAGAACCGTGGCTTCTTGAATCGGTATTTCCGGCCATTATTTCGGATCGTGAAAAGACCCTGGCAGATCTACCCAATTGGTTGTTTGTTTGGTCTGGGTTTCGATACCGCAAGTGAGATCGCGCTACTTGGAATAAGTGTTGGAGTTGGTCTATCGTCAGCCGTACCACTGTGGACAATCATCATACTTCCTTTGACCTTTACCTGTGGAATGGTTCTAATGGATGCCAGCGATGGGGTGTTGATGAGGGTCGCTTATGGCTGGGCGTTTCTCAACCCTCTTCGAAAGATCTACTATAACTTGACCGTCACCTTGATCTCGATCCTCGTTGCGATTGTCATCGGAACCCTTGAACTCCTCAGCGTGTTGGCGAACGAACTCCGGCTAGCAGGACCGCTCTGGACCGCGCTTGGCGATCTGAACTTTGAATCAATTGGCTACAGCATCATCGGCATTTTCCTCTCCGCTTGGATAGTTTCTCTAGCCTACTGGAAATACAAAAGGTTCGACGAGTTGAAACCTATTCGGCTGCGTGAGCCCCTAATTGCTGAGTAAGAGATTGGCCTGTTGTCCTAATGCGGACCCGAACGGCTCATAAGACAAGGATTAATGGCGGATGTCTATGAGAGGCATTTGGTTAGCTGCCCTAACGGCCATGCTGCTTGTGACCCTTGCCATGCCCTTGCCGGTGAACGCACATGAAACAAAATCATCTGGACCCTATCTGATCAAAGTGGGCTGGCAGTTCGAGCCGGCCTACACGGGAACCTATAACGGAGTAGAGGTTTCCGTTACCGACACAAGGACGAGCCAGCCAGTGGGCAACCTCGCGGGCAATCTCACAGTCACCCTGAACATAGGCCCAAGCAGCGCGAATCCGCCGATCGACCCGTCGGATACGATCGGAGTCTATGACGCTCATGTCATTCTGACCCAGCCCGGAACGTACAACGCAACAGTCAAAGGGACGATCGGAAGCACTCCGGTTAACCTGAATTTCGGACTGGATACGGTCGCCGATTCAAGCGATATACAATTCCCTGTCAAACAACCATCGCCAACAACTCTGCAAGGCTCTATCAACGATACCAATAATCGAGCTGTGCTTATGGGCTGGATTGGAATCTGCTTAGGAATTGCAGGTGTCGCACTCGGCGCCCTTGCTTTGGTCAAAACACGGAAGCGATGAGAAAAGCGACTGTGCCCGGATTATTGTGAAAACCAAAGTATTACGTATCCTCGCATTCCTCATCCTAGTTGTCACTCAAGCTGGTCAAGTGCATGCTCATTCATTACTTGTCAAGACCGATCCTGCTCAAAACGCATCCTTAGATCATAGCCCATCACGGGTTACGCTCACATTCAGTGAACCAGTCAATCCATTGTCCAGCTCGGTCAAAGTTCTGGACAGTGGTGGAAACCGAGTCGATGACAGGAACGTTGCTTTCTCGACCGATCGTCTCAGTATGTCCGTCGGTCTTCCTAACCTAGCGAAGGGTGTCTACACGGTCTCGTGGGCGGTGGTCTCCGGCGTCGACGGTCATCCCACGAGTGGGACATATCCATTCGGCGTTCAGGAAGTCGTCCCTCCCCCACCCTCTACTCCAACAAACGTTCAGCCCTCTATCGTCTCGCTTATCCCAGAAGCACTGGCACGCTGGACCTTCTATGTCGGTCAGACGGTCCTCGTAGGAGGACCATTCTTCTACCTCCTGGTTCTGATGCCATGGCTCAGGCGCCGTGCCACGGCTCCGAACCCACTCCCCCCTTCGCAATCTCCCAATCTCGCCTCCGAGACGACAACGCGAGTACTGACTGTAACCTTGCTCGGAGCACTAGTAGCAAGCGTTGGTGCTGGGGGATTGATCTTGAGCCAGACCATAGCCGGACAGCCAACTTCCATCGATGTTTTCCTCTTCAGCACCCAGATTGGATTGATCGGAACCTCAAGACTCTTCCTTGCTGCAGCATCCGCGGTCCTTCTCCTAGTTGCACTTCGGATCGGCAAGGCCGGCACGTTTCTGACTTTGTTGTTGATACCCGGATTTGGTATCCTTCTTACATCAAGTCTTTCTGGTCACAATGCCGCTGTTCCAACACTTACCTTCGTCTCAATCTTGGCGGACTGGTTCCATCTTCTCGGAGTATCGGTATGGATAGGTGGACTGATCAACCTCACTCTATTGGTCCCGATTCTTCACAAGCTCGGCCTAGTCCATCAGGGACTGGCAAGGCTAGTTCCGCGATTTTCTCGGTTGGCGATTCCCAGTGTCGGAATAATTGCGATTTCTGGCCTTTACAGCGCGCTGTTCCAGGTGGGCAGCTTCTCTGCGCTCTTTGGCACGGAGTACGGTCAGACCTTGATTGTCAAGATGGGATTGACTGTTGTCCTCGTGGTTTTCGGAGCACTAAATCAGTTGGTATGGTATCCAAGAATTGCCCGAGCATTGAAGATAGTAGGCAACACGGCAGACGTTCTTGTGAACCTGAGTAGGCGATTGTCAAGGTCCGTTAGGATCGAATCGATTCTGGCTTTTGGTTTGATCCTCATCGTTGGTTTGCTTACTGCTCTACCCCCCGCCTATCAGGTATCTCTAACCCAGAATCGTCCTGCTCTTCAAGCCACATCCTTGAGCGAAACCTCCAGAAATGTTCGAGTCGACCTGTCCATCTATCCACTCCGAGTGGGTACCAACTCGTTCGCAATAACACTTACAAATACGACAGACGGGCAATCATTGACGCATGTCATACAGGTCAACCTGAAGTTCACCTACCAAGACTCCCCTCTTCCATCCAGTAATACGTCGATTAATCAGTCGTCAACGGGAGAGCAATATCTAGCGCAAGGCGGCTTTCTAAATCAACCCGGAAACTGGGTCATCCAGGTCCAAGTGAGACAAACCACTGGTTTCGATACCTTTGCGAAATTCAATCTGAACTTGCAGGCTTACCCCGGCATTGACTCAGCAAAGGTTTGGGAAGTTCCATACACCGACCCTAAGAGCATAATCGGATACCAAGCACTAGTGGACGGATCTGGGAACGTCTGGTTCTCCGCGCCATTCCCGGGCGTACTTTGGAAGTTTGTTCCGGGGTCGAACAGCTACACAAGGTTCAGCCCACCCGACGCATCCTCTTCTCCAGGGCCGATAGCATTCGATTCCAATGGCAAGTTATGGTATGCCGATCAGACCAGCGGCTCGATCTCTTACTTCAATACGGTGAATTCCATGTTCTCGAACAACTTCCCCTTGCCAGGCAGTGGCGGCTCACCGGGAGGGATCACTGTGGATTCTAATGGTACGATCTGGGTGACCGACTCGGCCAAGAGCCGTGTGTTAGCATTCAATCAGACGAGTGAAACGTGGATTTCAAAGTTCAACCTCAAGACTCCCACCAACTCATCAGACCTTGGACCAATCGCGGCCGATCAGAGAGGGAACATCTGGTTCGTCGGCGACAGCGTGCCTCCTCCGAACGCCCCTCAAACCGGGCATGGAGGCGGCGGAATTGGGAAAATAGAGATGCTGAACGTGATGTCTCGGACAATACTGAATTTTGTGCCCACGTCACCGAACTCGACCTTCCTAACAGGCATAGCGATCGGGTCAAATGGAGACGTTTGGTTCGCCGAGCACGGATCCAACCGATTAGGCAAGATCACGCCGCCCTACTCCAACTCTAGCATCGTTCAGATTTCATTGGATTCGATCAATCCGAACGCGTTTCCGTGGGGATTGACAATTGACCAGAGAGGCAACTTATGGTTTACCGAGCACATCGGGAACAAAGTGGCCTTCTATGACACTGCGAAGGATCAATTCCAGGAATGGCCGATTCCAACCCCGCAATCTGATTCCAAATTCATTGCACTAGATCAGTTCGGCAACGCTTGGTTTGCAGAAGGATCTACTCCAACGGTCTCAAACCTTGGAGTGCTGGCGCTGCAACCATCTGCGATTGGACTGGTCACTAGCGGGCCGGATTATTACTATCAGTTCGCGACACTCGGGGCTATAGTTGCCATGGGCGTCGGGACGGTCGTGTTTTTCATACGTCATCGCAGACAATCCAAAGAACTGGCGGCGCCAGTGGTCAAGACTCAACAGAAGAAGGTCCGGTAGAAACAAGGAAATGTTGCCGGTTCCATACCACATTGTTTCAACGGCCAACGGGACTGCAAACCCAGACCCACTGGATCTCGGATTATTGGTTATCCTCCTGATTGGCATTTCATATTTGACCTACGAGCTTGTTGAGAGGAAGACGACAACACGACGGAGGCTTACGCCCCCGCTAACTATCATAGCAGCGGCATTGATTGGATTGACCATAAGCTTCGCAATTCTACCAGCTTTGAACGCCGTGCCTACGTCCCCGCAAATCAGTGTTGTTTCGACTCCAGCAGGAGCGTCCACTCCTAATTTTCCCAATGGATTCCAACCTGCAACAATAACTGTGGTCTTGG
>VBBA01000028.1 GCA_005888675.1 Candidatus Bathyarchaeota archaeon
GTCCCAGAGACTTCTCATGCTTCCGGGTCCCACCAATGTTCCCCCGAGAGTGATGCGGGCCATGATGAAGCCCCTAATCGGACACAGGGGCCCTGAGTTCAAAGAACTCTACCATCGAACCCTCGACCAAACTAAGAAAGTATTCGAGACAAAGGGCGACCTGGTCATCCTAACCAGCTCCGGCACAGGAGCAACGGAGTGTGCACTTCAGAACGTGACGGACGATGGAGACGAGATAATCGTCACTGTCAACGGCTTCTTCAGCGAACGACTAAGCGAGGCCATCAAGTCTTACGGTGGGAAACCAGTAGTTGTCGGAGCCGACTGGGGAAAGGCACCACACATCGAACAATTGGAACGAGCCATAAAGGAGCATCCCAAGGCTAAGGCCCTTGCTTTCGTATACAATGAAACCTCCACAGGCGTCACCGTACGATGCCTGCAACAACTGGGTGAATTATGCGCCGACAATGACGTTTTGCTAATGGTAGATGCGATCTCTATTTTGGGCGGAGACAATCTGCCAGTGGACGACTGGAACGTTGATCTCTGCGTGACAGCCAGCCAGAAATGTCTCATGTGCCCTCCAGGGCTATCTTTCGTCTCGGTGAGCGAGAAGGCATGGGAGAAGATACAAACCAGAAAGGCGAAGCGATCCTACTACTTCGACCTGTTGATGTACAAGAAATACCTCGAAGAAGGATTCACACCATTCACCCCTGCCGTCTCACTCATCTACGCGCTAGACGAAGCGACCGG
>VBBA01000029.1 GCA_005888675.1 Candidatus Bathyarchaeota archaeon
AGCCCGCGAAACTCTATCTAGGCTTCCAAGTCAATTGGACAAGGAGTAGAGAGACAAGAGAATGCCAATCAAAGAAGGAGACTTCCTACTAGTCAATTACACCCTCAAAGTCAAGGAGAGCGGCGAGACAGTCGACACCACCCTCGACACCGTTGCCAAAGAGGCACGAATCCACAAAGAAGACAATGTTTACCAGCCAAAATTCGTCGTCATCGGAGAAGAGTATCTTCCAAAAAGCTTGGAAGAATCACTAGTCGGCACCGAACCAGGAACCAAAAGGACCATAGAACTCACTCCTGAAAAAGGATACGGCGCAAGGGACCCTGGAAAGATGCGGCTAGTTCCACTTCGACGTTTCCGAGAAAAGGGGATCGACCCGGTTCCCGGGGAGCGAGTGGAACTGGAGGGGAGACCGGCCGTAATACGCGCCGTCGGAGCAGGACGCGTCCAGGTCGATTACAATCATCCCCTCGCCGGCAGAACTCTAGTCTATGACATCTCGATCGAACAGGTGATGGAGGATCGGGATGACAAGATCCTCAGCCTTGTATCCAGACGCATACCCGAAGTGACCAAGGAAAAGTTCGACATCACACATGACGAAAGCGACTTGACTATCGAAGTTCCGGAGGAAGCATTCTACCTGAGCGGGTTACAGGTTGCGAAAAAGTCCATAACCGCCGACCTTCAAAAATACTTCCCGAGACTAAACACGATCGCATTCCGAGAAATATACAAACGAGGAACAGCGGAAGCAAAAAGCGAAGTCCCAGAAGCAACCGCTGAAACGAAAGCCGAGACTAGAGAAGCCAAACCCGAACCGAAAACAGCCCCCAAAAAGGCGGAGCGAGCAGCCCCAAAGAAATCCACAGGAAGAAGGTCACCAAGTACAACCAGCAAACGCCGGTCACAGAAATCGAAAACCGGAACAGAGGAGGAGACGGAATAGACAATTGTCAAAGCCTGAAAACGTTTTTAAGCAGTCCCGGGTTCCGCTCTTCCCAACAGACTTTCCAATTGCTTGGAAAGCGCCTACCGCACGTTCCTCGGAACACGATTCAGAAGGACAAGAGATGCTAGATAGAAGGAAACTGGTCAAGGGCCAAATACTCAAAGGGACGACCACGATCGGAGTCGTCTGCAAAGACGGCGTCGTCCTAACGACCGATACAAGGGCCACGATGGGCTCATTCGTAGCACACAAACGAGCAAAAAAAGTCTACATGATCGATCATCACATCGCAATGACGATTGCGGGGGTCGTTGGAGACGCTCAGGCTATCGTGGAAATGTTGCGAGCCAATGCCGCTCTCTACAGGTTCGACATGGCTAGACCCATCCCGATAAGCTCGGCCGCACGACTCGTGTCCAACATACTCTTCTCCGCACGCTACTATCCCCTGGGCGTCCAAGCCCTGATTGGGGGAGTGGACGATACTGGCGGACACATATTCGCACTCGACCCATTAGGCTCGACAATGGAAGAAAAATTCGTTTCAACAGGCTCCGGTTCCCCAGTCGCATACGGTGTCTTAGAATCAGAATGGCACGAGAACATGGTGGTCAAAGAAGCGACACCAATGGTTCTTAGAGCAATAACTTCAGCGATGAAGCGTGATAGTGCAAGCGGCGACAGCTTCGACATCGCCTTGATCACTAAGGATGTTGGATATCGCGAGATGTCCGAGGACGAGAAGAAGATGCTCGTCCACTAAATCTGAAAGTAAGACTAGAGATCATTCCAAAAAGTTTCGCAGTCCTCCGAAGCATTAGGGCTTCGGATTAACACCGTCCTTCACACGAGCATCAGACTAGCGAGAACGAAAAAAGAAATGAGTGAATATGCCTAGAACCTACAATGACGTGCACGCCAAGATCCGCGAAACAATAGCAGAGCACATGCCGAAAGATGCTGAGATCACCCGTGTGGAATTCGAGGGGCCGCGACTTGCAATCTACGTCAAGAATCCCGCACTCCTCGCGGAGCAGAGCTATGTTGTTACGGAGATAGTGAATCTACTTCACAAACGGATCGTCATACGGTCCGACCAATCCATCCGGTTGCCCGAGAAGGAGGCGGAATTTTACATTCGAAAGATCATACCCGCCGAAGCCGAAGTCTCAGGCTTGAACTTTGATCCAAGCCTCGGAGAGGTCGTCATCGAAGCGAAAAAGCCTGGCGTCGCTATCGGAAAAGAGGCCGCAGTCCTTCAGGAAATAACCAAAGAGACAAGGTGGAGGCCCAGAATTCTCAGAGCACCACCGCTACATTCCAAGATAATCACGAGCACACGTCACATTCTACATACTGAGAGCGAAGAGAGAAGCCGAATATTACGAGACGTAGGAGAAAGGATCTTTCGCCCAACCTTCAGCAAAGCCGGAAGCGTTCGACTAATCACGCTCGGCGCCTTCCGCGAAGTCGGCAGAGCGGCAATGATGATCGAATCAGGATCAAGCAGAGTCCTGATGGACGCCGGGATCAATCCCGGATCTCAGGAACCAATCCAAGCATTTCCAAGATTCGACACCGACGAATTCGACCTTGAAAAACTGGACGCGGTTATCATCTCACATGCTCATCTCGACCATTGTGGAATCCTCCCATTTCTCTTCAAGTATGGCTATGATGGCCCGATCTACTGCTCCGAACCAACAGCCATCCTGATGACCCTGCACCAGTTGGACTATCTCGACGTCCACAGCAAAGAGGGCTCCCACTCACCGTTCGATCAAAGAGACGTGAGAGAAGTCGTCACCCACACCATACCTCTCCGCTACAACGTTGTTACAGACGTGGCACCAGACATCAAATTGACACTTCATAATGCAGGTCACATACTCGGAAGCGCAATGGTTCACTTGCACATCGGAGAAGGACTTCACAATGTTGTCTACAGCGCCGATTTCAAATTCGGACGTACAATGATGCTCGATCCAGCAATGGGTCTATTTCCGAGAGCCGAGACACTAATCATTGAAAGCACCTACGGGGGCCCTGACGACATCATGCCCGACCGAGAAGGCGTCGAAGGCCGACTGGTCAGCATAGTCAATGAGACCGTGGAGAAGAACGGGAAGGTGCTGATACCTGTCCCAGCAGTCGGCCGAGCTCAGGAAATCATGCTTGTTCTCGACGCATACATGCGAAACGGCGCACTCCGTGAATTACCAATCTACATCGAAGGAATGGTCAACGAAGCTACGGCAATCCACACTGCCTACCCAGAATATCTCGTCCGGGACATCCGAGAACAAATACTCCACAAGGACATCAACCCCTTCCAGTCAGAATACTTCCACCCAGTCACCCATCCAAGGGATAGAGAAGAGATCGTCGCTGGTGGTCCATGCGTCATAATCGCCACCTCCGGCATGCTCGAAGGCGGTCCAGCAATCGACTACTTCAGACACTTGGCACCAAGTCCCGCGAACACCCTCGCATACGTTAGCTACCAAGTAGAAGGAACACTCGGGAACAGAATCAAGAACGGCTTGAAGGAGGTCCCGTTGTACGGCCACGATGGGAAAGTCGAACTCGTCAAAGTGAACATGCGAGTCGAGTCGATCGAAGGATTCTCCGGCCACTCCGACCGAAACCAACTTCTCTCCTTCATCAAAAGAATGTCCCCAAAACCCACCAAGATAATCGTGAACCACGGTGAAAGACGAAAATCGGATATCTTCGCGCAGACAGTCAACCGATACTTCGGAATCCGAACCGTCGTCCCTGATGTATTGGAAAGCTTGAGGTTAAGGTGAGCCAGACCCGCCGCTGCGGGAAGCTTCCTTCTGCCCAGTTTCGACAACGATAGGAACCTCCGTGCTAGGACCAGAGGCCTCACGCCTCCAGATTCTTATCCCGGGAGGCGTAATAACAATCCTCTCCTCACCCAACCGTGCAATGTCCCCCCCGAGACCCTTCACATAATCAGTAAGCTCGGTAATCGCCAATTTTGTCTCCTCAACACTCTTCCTAGCTAATGGAACAACGCGAACTATCAGTATGTTTCCGGCCTTGACCTCTTCTTTGACAGATTCGACATCGTCCAATTCCTGAAGAGGCAGGGCTTTGACGTATACAGGCGAGTGTGCCATGGCGAAACATCATGTAGCTGCGGGAGGAATATGCGGCTTTTCCCGTGCTGGCTGGATACTGTGTTACTTTAAGCATTTCCCTGAGGAATTACGCAAAAAAGACTAGAAACCAGTACAGCCTAGGATTTCACCGATTCCCAGACCTCGTCCCCGACATAATGCAGATTCTTGACCACCTTCCCTTTCTTCGTTGCCCTGAGCGTCTTGGAATCAGCAAGCGATTGTCCTACAGCAAGGAACTTCCCATGCCTCTCATCAACCACACTCACCAAACCACCCTCACCGAATTCGCCTTCCACTTTTCTTATCCCAGGAGCCATGACATCTGCACCACCACAAATGTGCGGCACTGCCCCCATGTCAACAACGATTCTAGGAAGTGTATTCAGACTCTCATTGTTAACAAGCGACGGGATCATTAAGCCTGATCGTCTCACCGCCAAAGGTGTTCCCTCAACAAATACAACCTCCGAGTCTCCGATCTTTTCAACTTCAACTCTCCCCTTGATCGAGGCGAGCTTTGTTCCCGGAACTTTCTTCGACAGTTCTTCGATCAGCGGCTTGGCGTCTCTCTCTTTCAATATTGTCCGGTTGATCGGCAAGGTGGAATCGGATCTTTGA
>VBBA01000030.1 GCA_005888675.1 Candidatus Bathyarchaeota archaeon
GACCCCTCCAAGATCGTGATCGAAGCAACCTGGGGCCTCGGAGAGGCCCTGGTCGGTGGGCATGTTCGACCCGACCGATATATCGTCGATAAAGGAACAATGCAGATCGTCCATCGGGACATTGTTCGAAAAACTATCGAACAGGTGCCCAACTACGAGACCGGATTAACGATGAAGCATGACGTTCCTAGGGAACGTCAAAGCATCCCATGCCTGAATGACGACATGATCATGGAGCTCGCGCAGGTTGCGCAGGAGATTGAAGATCATTATCAAAAACCTCAAGACATTGAGTTTGCCGTGGAGGAAGGAAAGGAAGGGCTCGAACAGGTCTACATCGTGCAGGCGCGACCAGAGACCTTCTGGAGCAGGATGAAAGCGCCTTCACAAGCCACCCAGCAGCTAGCCGGGAAGACGGTCGCTGCGCAAGGATTGCCCGCCAGCCCAGGACTCCATGCTGGAAAGGCCAAGATCGTTCTGAACCTCCAAGAAGCAGGGCGGTTGATGCGAGAGAAGGACATCCTCGTCACACGGATGACGAACCCTGACTGGGTTCCATACATGAAGATAGCAGGAGCAATCGTAACGGATGATGGAGGGACCACGTGCCATGCGGCGATCGTGTCTCGCGAGATGGGCGTACCGTGCATCGTCGGAACACGTAACGGGACCAAGGTTCTGCAAAACGGAGCGGAATATACCGTGGATGCTAAGACTGGGGTCATCTATCATGGATTAGTCGAAGAGATTCTCAAACCCACAATTACGACCGCTCCGACAATTCCACAGATAATCCCCGTCACATCAACCAAGGTCTACGTCAATTTGTCCTTGCCGGAATTGGCCGACAAAGTGGCCAGGGAGACGCAGGCCGATGGTGTCGGTCTATTGAGGGCCGAGCATATGATGCTGACCGTTGGAAAGCATCCTAGATTATTGATCGAGGAGGGCGGCGGTGAGAAGATGGTGGACGCGTTCGCCGAGGGCGTCCGCAAGGTAGCAACACCATTCATGCCTAGGCCTGTGATCTATCGTTGTTTGGACTTCAAACCTGACGAGTTCCTGGGGCTGCCGGGAGGCGAGAAGTATGAGAGGGATGCCGGCCACGTTGGACCTAATCCTCTTCTAGGCTACAGGGGCTGTTTCCGATACGTCAAAGAACCGGATATCTTCCGATTGGAATGCAGGGCAATTCGGAAGGTAAGGGAACAGTTCAAGCTCACCAATGTTCACGTAATGCTCCCCTTCGTCCGAACCATCGAAGAGTTTCGGAACGCGAAACACATCATGGAAGAAGAAGGATTGAAGCGCGGCCCGGACTTCAAACTCTGGATAATGGTCGAAGTCCCTGCGACTGTCTTCCTCATCGATCGCTTCCTCGAAGAAGGCATCGACGGGATTTCCTTTGGCACGAACGACTTGACAATGCTAATCCTCGGCATCGATCGGGACGATGCTTCGATACAGGAGATCTACGACGAGCGAAACCTCGCTGTGCTACGAGCGATGAGCCACGTCATTAGAACGTGTACGCAGAAGGGAGTTACCACGTCAATCTGTGGACAAGCACCATCGAACTATCCCGAGGTTGTCGAGTTCCTAGTCAGAGAAGGAGCAGTCAGCATGAGCGTCAACCCAGACAAGGTCATAGAGACAAAACAATTAGTCGCTGGGATCGAACAGAAACTGATCCTCCAGGCAATGAGAGAGTCCCTGCAGCAGAAAGGCAACCCAATCTTCCAGCCTGAATGGAAAAAGTAATTCGTCCTAGTCGCAGAAGGACAGCACATCTAATCTTCAGGTTTCCCCGAGGCAGAACAAGCCGGTTAACGCATTGAGACCTCAGGGAAGTCTGGGTAATCAGCTGGACCCGTATCAGAAATAGCCTAGATAACGGAGTTTATCCTCGGATCCGAGTAACGGTCGGCTCGAAGACCGAACCATTCGTTGTCACCCGAGCCCGGGTCAAGCCATTGCCGTTGCTGGAGCGAGGGGTTGACTGTGTTTTTACACTAATGTTTTGCTTGACCCAGTCCGGTATGATAACTGCACGGATCAATTCTTGGATTGAGATGCCTCGTTCCTCTGCCTCACTTACTAGGAGTTTGAAACTCTCGTCGCGAAGAGAAAGCATGAACTTTGCCATTTGCACGCCCATTTAGAAGCCCGCCTGCGGTAGACAAGTGTATCACTCTCCCATAATTTAAGGAGCTAGGTTAAGGGTCCAAAATCCCATTCAAGAATACATCCCATTTCCTTCATAATTGAAATTGTAAAAACCAGAATGTCTATCAAGACGCCCCTTCGTTCTCATTCATTAGTCACTAAACAGAGCTGGAGATTGAAAAGTCCCAACATGCAAGAATCGATAGACCTTCATCTTACCGAAACGCCCCAGCTGAGGAACCCAATCATGATCGTGGGCCTTCCAGACAGTGGAAGGGTTGCAAAAATCGTTCTTGACCATTTGATCAAGACCCTAAAGGCGGTAAAGATCGGCTATCTATACTCCGAGTATCTCCCGCCCAGGCTGCTGATGACACCTGATGGTCAAGTAGACTTGATGAAGCATGAGATCTACTACTGGGTCAATAAGGAATCGCAAGTAGATCTTCTCCTCTATACTGGTGACGCTCAACCGATACTTCCTGAAGGAGCCTTTCGACTTTCTGAGGCGGTAATCGACCTTGCCCAGAAATTCGGAGTAAACCTCATAGTGACTGTAGGCGCATTCATCACAGGACGTATGGTCGACAAGCCCAACGTCTACGGTGCTGCAAGCGAGACAGCGCTCGTTAACGAGCTTAAGGAGCTCGACGTAAAAATCATCGATAGTGGTGCGGTGACATGGATGAACGGACTAATACCGGGATTAGCAAAAGTCCGGAATATGAAGGGACTATTCCTCTCAGGCGAAACATCCGGCTTCATGGTCGACCCACGAGCTGCAATCATCATACTCCGTGTCCTGACAAGGAAGCTGGGACTCGATCTAGACATGTCCGAACTGGAGAAGCAAGCAGGCGACGTAGATATTGCCCTCAAAAAAGCCGCGGCCGGAGAACGCTTCGGGGCGGATCAGAGTAACAAATCTGAATACATAGGATAAATCTCTCCTCCTCTTACCAGCCGGTAACATTGCCAGATTCTCAAGTAGTGATCGGCGACAGTCGCCGAATGACTGAGCTGGCTGACGAATCGGTCCATTTGGTCGTTACATCGCCACCATATCCAATGATATCTATCTGGGACGAGACTTTTCGCCTTGCCTCCGCCACGACCTATGAACAAATGCACGATTACCTAGGCAGAGTATGGAAGGAAGTTGGAAGAGTTCTTGTGCCAGGTGGAATCGCTTGCGTCAACATCGGAGACGCGACCAGAACCGTCGACGGAGTCTTCCGAGTATTCCCCAACCATTCTCGTATCATCGAAGCTTTCGAGAAGGAAGATTTTCTTACACTTCCATACATTCTTTGGAAGAAACCGACTAGCAAGCCCTCGTACAAGGGCAAGGGAGCGTTCCTAGGCTCAGGTTTCCTTCCGCCTAACGCATACGTCACGCTGGATATGGAATACATACTCATATTCCGAAAGGGCAACCCGAGAAGGTTTCCGCCAAAAGACCCCGACCGATACAAGAGCAAGTTCACGAAGGCTGAAAGAGACGAGTGGTTTTCACAGGTCTGGAGTGTGACTGGAGTCCGACAGACAACGAACGGATACCAGCGAAGAACCGCAGCGTTCCCAGAACAAATACCCTACAGATTGATCAGAATGTTCTCTATAATCGGAGACACAGTTCTAGATCCTTTCCTAGGCACGGGGACCACTGCCAAAGTAGCTTTAGAACTTGACCGGAGGTTTATCGGTTATGAGCAAGAAGGCGAGTTAGCGAACGTTATACGACTAAAACTAGGCCGATCGGCAGACCAAGTAGTCTTCTTGAAGCAAGCCAGTTAGCTGGCAATCGGTTGAACCGGGCCGAACCCGGAAGAAGCAAAAGCGCGATTCTGGTATCTGGGAAAACTACCCATCTAAGCCCTTGAATATTCTGAGAAGTTGGCTGAGAGAGTTTATGACGAGTGTTGGACGGTCAGCTTTCAACCCGTGCCGTTTGACAAGGATAGTTTGCATACCCACTGCTTTAGCGCCCTTAACATCAACTTTCGGATTATCGCCTACATAGACGCACTTCTTGGGGGATAGTCTCAATCTCTTCGCGACGAATGTGAAAGGCATCTTGCTTGGCTTGATCTTGGGCGTGTCTTCTCCTGCAACAACAACTGTCTCGAACAGGTCATAGAATGCAAGTGCTTTGACTCTCTTCCTCTTCATCCCGGGTGTCCCATCTGTATCGGTGACTAGTGCCAGTCGGTAACCTCGTTTTCTCAGAGTTCGCAGAGTGTTCTCAGCATCGGGGTAAGGAGGGCTTGCGGCAATGTACGTTCTCCAATAGAGCATGGTTACCTCGTGAACCCATTTGCCGCTCAGGTGGGACAGTCCCAGCTTTCGCAAGAGAATGATCCACCACTCGTCCCGGTCATAGAGACCCTGACTCTCGAATGATTTTGCTATTGAACGCAAGGTACCATAGATTTTCGCTCCGCTTATGGAGTGGCCTTGCCGTTTGAAATATTGTGTAAGAAAGTTGGCAGCCTTACTCAGCGCCTTATCAAATCCCAAAGAGGATTTGATAAGGGTCCGGTCAAGATCGAAGATTATTGCTCGAACATCTTCCTTTCGAATAGCCAAAGTCGGCAGATTCCTTACGATAGGTTCCCGTACGCTCTTGGTTGCCTGTCGGAGAATCTCTCTCTTCTCAGCCGTCTATGATAGGCTAGATCCAAATCCTGGAAAACTAGGCCGGTTCTTTGTCCGTTGTGTAATGTGCTGGCGCGAGAGTACGAGATCTTTGTCTTCGGGTCTTCATGTAGATCAACAATTACACTAGCACCTGGGAACCATGGCGGAGAATACACGTTGGGAGCAACGATGGGAATTCTATTCTCCAGTGATCTAACTGTAACGTATTGATGCCATGGCTCAATGCCGTACTTGACTATTCTTGAGGGGCAGAATAGCAGATCAGCGCCTTGAAGTGCAAGAGACCGGGATGATTCTGGAAAGTCTATGTCATAGCACACTAGGATTCCAAGCTTGTATCCGTTCACCTGGAACATCCTGTGTGATTTTCCCGGTTTTGCGATTTTTTTCTCGCGGCGGAACAGATGGACTTTGAACTGGCGGCCCTTCAATTCTCCATCCCTGCCTATCAGGGGGCTGCTGAGATAGAGCCGGCCGTCAATCCGTTCGTAGAATGCGCCGCCGACGATCAGAACGCCGTACTCTTCCGCTAATGATTGGAGTGCTGGCAGTGGGTCCATTTTCGCTGGAATGTTCTTCTCAGGCAGCCAATGCTCAGGGAAACAAATTACATCCGCTTCTTTCTCAGCCGCGCTCTTGCCGAGTCTCAAAGCTTCGAAGATAGTATCCTTGACAGAGTCCCGGCTGGGTCTCAATTGTACGCCGGCTGCATTAATTGTCTTAGGCACTCGATGAAAGCCTCGGATTCTGCTACCGTTTCAGCTTCTTGACAGCGATATCAACCAGTTGCCTTGCGACTTCTCGCTTGTCGGCCAGAGGGATGTGTACGACCTTCTTGGCCCCATCCACTACAAAGAGCTCGTTCGTGTCTGCCTGAAAGCCTACCCCATGCCGGTTCACATCATTCGCCGCAACAAGATCAGCATTCTTCTCGCCGATCGCAGTGAATGCTTGGTTGACCAATTCCTCGTCAGTGACACCGTGTTCCGTCTTGAAAGCGATCAGAAGGGTCTTCGGACTTGTCCGTCGCGCCTCTGCAATGATCTTTGGCGTCGACTGTAGTTCAACGTTAAGCTTATTGTGCTGTCTAGTTTTCACTTTCGACGGGAATGGCGAACTCAATCGGTAATCACTTGGAGCGGCGGCGGCGAACAGCATGTCATAATCCGCTTTCTTCAACTCGTTGACCGTGGCCTGAAGCATCTCCTCAGTGCTTTCAATCCTCACTGTTCGGATAGCACTTGGTGGCTCCGTTTGACTTGGGCCTAGGACCAAGGTTGTCTCTGCCCCCCTTGAAGCGACTTCCTCAGCAATCGCGATGCCCATCTTTCCTGAGCTCTTATTAGTGATGAGTCGGACAGGGTCGATGTGTTCTACTGTTGGACCTGCAGTGATGAGTACCTTGAGTCCTTCTAGATCCAGTTTGTGTCCGGACAATCGATCGATGACAGTTCTGAGAATCGTTTCTATGGGAGCAAGTTTCGCTTTACCCTCTGACAGTTCAGGCTCGACAAACCATACTCCAATGCCCTTGAGCCGTTCTATGTTCTCCTGAACAATGGGGTGATCGTACATTGGTTCGTGCATGGCAGGGGCTATGATGACTGGTATCTTTGAACCGATCGCGACAGTTGCTACGGTTGTAACCGGAGTGTCATCGATTCCACACGCTATTTTTCCAATCGTGTTCGCAGTCGCAGGGGCGATGAGGACTAGGTCAACTCTATCGGGGGTGTTGCCTGCTAGCTCGATATGTTCTAGCTTCCCCGTGAGTTCACTGACTACCTTGTTGCCTGTCGCCCATTCCAAAAGCTCGATACCTACTATCTTCTCGGTGGCCGGCGTTACGACCGCGTACACCTCAGCTCCATGCCGCATCAACTCCCTTGCAATGTCCGGGCTCTTGTAAGCGGCGACACTGCTAGTGATGAGAAGCGCGATCTTCTTCGATGAAAGCTCTTGGCCTCCTGTCCCGATTATCTCCTTGGAGGGATGGCTCAAGGGTCTTCTCCGATGAACCTGCCGGCCGAGGCTACTACCTCTTGAGGAGACCGTTCTCGTAGGCGTAATCGAGGAGTTCTATGATCTCTCGAAGAGTGTATTTTTGAGCGCTCGCAGGAATTCTTCTCAAGACATCTGGAAGGTTTGGAAGCATCGGCCGGAAAAGTGCCGGTATTCGATCGTACATCTCCTGGACTCCACTAATGATCTCTTCTGCGTCCTTCTCGCTGATGTTTGTCCCCTTCAAACCCGTCTTGAGAGTCCTGACCAAGGATTGTTAACCTTGTGACAGGGGCACTTGTTAGCAGGTATAACAGCCTCACGGTGTCCATCCACAATATCCCTACTAGTGGGCAGTTTCATGAATTCGGCCTACCTTCTGTTCACACGACACCAAAGAATAGGTAGGAAGACACCAGAGGTGTCTTACATGGGCTTATTGAGAATATTGTCAGCTTAAATTGATCGATGATCGTTCGGAAGTAGCCAGCCTATGGCTAGTCCTTGCTTCATGATCCGTTTCCATCTGCTGCTGTTATAGAAAATGTCCTGTTCGTCGGCTATGGGTTTGACAAGCAGATCCGCTCCGATTTCCTTGGCAAGCTTTTCTAGTGCAGGAACAATTTCTATTGGCG
>VBBA01000031.1 GCA_005888675.1 Candidatus Bathyarchaeota archaeon
AGAGTTAGGATATTCCACGCCGGGACTGCGAGAAACCAATCGGGCGAACTCGTAACCGGAGGCGGACGCGTGCTCAACATTCTCGCGACCGGCGACAGCGTAGAATCTGCACGTCGAGACGCTTATGCTGTTATCGGTAATGCCATCCGTTTCGACGGAATGCAATATCGGACAGATATCGGTACCGTCGCGACACGACGAAGACCACTACAGGTGACAAGAACCTAGATGCCATCGACCCATACAACCCGACCGGTCGTCCCGATCGCAGTTCTAGTCTCTGGACGCGGCAGCAACCTAGAAGCAATCCTCGAAGCGATAGACAAGAAGTACATTACAAACGGGGCGGCCAAGGTTGTCATAAGCAACAGACCAGACGCGCCGGCGCTGGATATTGCCAGAAAACACAACGTCCCAGCAAAAATCTTGGATGATCATGGACTGCCAAAGAAGAGTTGGGAATACGATCAGAGAACCATACGGTTACTTCAAGAACACGGCGTCAAATCACAGGATGGACTAATCCTACTTTCAGGATACTTCCGAATTCTGACCCCGGAATTTGTCGGACTCTACGAGAGACGAATTCTCAACATACATCCCGCCTTGCTCCCAGCCTTTCCTGGACTGAATGCCCAGAAACAGGCATTGGATCACGGCGCCAAGGTTACCGGTTGCACTGTCCACTTCGTCGACAAAGGCGTTGATACTGGTCCAATAATCCTCCAAACCCCAGTTCCAGTGCGGGACGATGATACCGTGGAAACATTGAGCCAGCGAATACTCCGAGAAGAGCATCGACTGTACCCAGAAGCCGTCCGCCTATTCACAGATGGAATGTTGACGGTGAAAGAGAGGAGAGTCTTGCTGGTAGAATGACTGCCACAGTAATGGACGGAAAACTCGTGGCCGCAGAGGTGAAGCAAGAGGTCTCGGGACGGGTGAAACATTTGCAGCAACAGGGAGTTTGGCCCTGGCTATCAACGGTCTTGGTCGGCGATGATCCAGCATCTGAGACATACTTGAGAGCCAAGCACAAGGCCTGCGAGGAGGTCGGGATCAAATCCGAGAACCATCATCTTCCCAGCGACAGTCCACAAGACAAGCTGGAAGCATTGATCGATCGGTTGAACCACGATGATCGAGTTCATGGAATACTCGTTCAGCTTCCACTCCCAAAGCATCTCGAAGAAGATCGAACGATCGATAGGTTAGACCCAGACAAGGACGTCGACGGATTACATCCAGTGAATGTTGGAAAGCTTGCCTCAGGAACAGAGGGGCTTGTTCCCTGCACGCCCAAGGGCGTGGTGAGACTGTTACAGCATTACAAGGTGCAGATCGCCGGCTCCAAGGCAACGATAGTCAACCGCAGTAATTTGGTAGGTAGACCACTCGCCATGCTTCTCCTTAACCGGGACGCGACTGTCACCATATGCCACTCGAAGACGAAAGAATTAGCGAACATTACGAGGGAAGCCGACATCCTTGTGACCGCGATCGGCCGGCCTGAAGTGAGAATCGGTCCCAGCTATGTCAAACATGGGTCAACCGTCGTGGATGTTGCGATTAACCGGGTGGATGGAAAACTGCGGGGCGACATCGATTTTGAACCTGTAAGCAAGATCGTCCAGTACATTACTCCGGTACCTGGTGGAGTGGGACCGATGACAGTAGCTATGCTCCTAGAGAATACTATACAGGCAGCGGCAATACACGCCGGTATCAGATTATGACGAAGTTCATATCAGGAACTAAGCACGGGGATCACGACTAGAGATTGACAAGAACCGTCAGCATATTGATGGGCTCGGAGAGCGATCGAGAGATAGCGAAAAAGGCTGAGACGGTACTTGAGAAACTCGGCATCCCGTATGAGACGAGAGTCATCTCTGCCCATAGGAACCACAAGGAGGTAGATCGCTACGTGGAGGATTCCAAGTCGGATGTTTTCATCGCGATTGCTGGACTCGCGGCACATCTCCCAGGATTCGTCGCCTCACTGACCACGAAGCCTGTCATAGGAGTACCGGTTTCGGGGAAACTTGCAGGGCTCGAATCGATCCTTTCTATGGTCCAGATGCCTTCAGGCGTGCCCGTTGGGACGGTTGGTGTCGACAATGGGACAAATGCGGCCTTGCTAGCGGCGGCAATACTCGCCATATCGGACCCTGCGACCTCGAAGAAGTTGCAAGAATACCGGAGTACTGGAACGAAATGAGCACCAAGTTGACTTCTGATCTTGATCAGGCACCGTTCAAGAGAGGCAAGGTCAAGGACATCTACGACCTCGGGAATGGTAGACTGCTCTTCCTTTTCACCGACCGAATCTCCGCTTACGACATAGTCTTGCCGACAGAGATCCCAAGGAAAGGTGAGGTCCTGTGCAAGCTTGCAGCCTTTTGGTTTGATCATCTCAAGGTCCCCAACCATATGGTCGAGATGACCGGCAAGAACAGGATGATGGTCAGGCAATTGAAAATGATACCGGTCGAATGCGTAGTCAGAGGATACCTCTATGGAAGCCTCTATGACCGATTATTGAAAGGGGAAGTCAAGCTCCCGGTCGAACCGGTGATGGCACAAAAACTCCCTCAGCCAACATTCGACCCGACTACAAAGTCGGATGTCAAGGATGAGCCAATTACTATGGAGCAGATCTTGGATGAGGGGTGGCTGAGCACTGATCAATTGGAAGAGCTCAGAGCAAAGAGTCTCAGCATCTACCGGACCATCTCAGAAAGGGCGGAGGGTGCTGGATTCATACTGGCAGACCTCAAGCTAGAGTTTGGTTTCGACGAAGAAGAGAACATCATACTCGCCGATTCCATTGGCCCGGACGAATTTCGTTTATGGCCAAAGGAGCGTTATCGTCCGGGACAAGTACAGGAAAGCTACGACAAGCAACCAGTACGAGACTGGCTGTCAAGAATTGGGTACAAGAAGACACTCGACAAGGCAAGATCCGAAGGACAACCAGTTCCATCGCCTCCGAAACTTCCGGCTGACCTAGTACAAGAAATCAGCAAACGCTACATTCTGGCCTACGAGCGTCTGACTGGGCACAAGCTCTAGAGAAAAGGTCCAGATTCCATAATGCCTCGACGAACACCAAAGGGCCAATCCAGCCAGATGACATACGCAAGGGCAGGAGTTGATGTTGAGAGATTACGCGGGGCCCACGGAATACTTGCAAAACGGCTCGCCACAAGTTTCAGCACGCGAAAGGGGAAGATCGGGGAACCTATCTTCCCGATCGGACACTATGCTGGTCTGGTAGATTTAGGAGACAAACAGGTCTTAGGCCTTCACGTTGACAACGTCGGGACTAAGGTCATTATTGCCGAGATGATGAAAAAGTACGATACGATCGGAATCGATTGTGTCGGTATGTGTGTTAACGATCTGATATGCACTGGGCTCGAACCGTTTGCATTCCTTGATTACATAGCAACGGCTAGTCCGGACTCGAAGACGATAGCCCAGATTAGTGAGGGAATAGTTGAAGGTGCGAAACAGGCTGAGGTGGCGGTCGTGGGAGGAGAGACCGCAGTTGTTCCCGATCTTCTTTCAGATGGATACGACGGTACAGCGATCGATCTTGTAGGTTTTGCTGCAGGGATCTGCTCGAAGAACAAGCTGGTCCTGGGAGATAAGGTGAAGAGTAACGATACAATCGTAGGTGTAAGCAGCTCGGGAATCCACTCGAATGGAATGACACTAGCAAGGAAGGTTCTGTTTAGGAAGCACAAGGTCAATGATTGGATACCGGAGCTCAGGCGTAGTCTCGGCGAAGAATTGCTGGAGCCAACCAGGATATATGTCAAACCGGTCATGGACCTGCTGCTAGAAGCAGAAGTTCACGGATTCGCACATATCACAGGCGGCGGATTCTCGAAATTAGATCGAATTGTTTCACGAGCTGGTCTCGGAGCCGAACTCGACAATCTCCCAGACTCGCCATCAATATTCCAGATCATCCAAGAAGACGGCAAGATTTCAGACCGGGAGATGTACAGGACGTTTAACATGGGCGTAGGCTTCTTGGTCCTTTGTCCCAAGAGGGAGGAGGACAAGGTGATTCAGACTTTTCAGAGGTATCAGCAAGATGCTTTCCGCGTCGGGCATGTGTCCAAGAAACCTGGTATTCGAGTATCTGGGTCAATGGGCCAGCTCAGCCTCCTAGGCAAGGCGTGAGATAGGCAGTCACCCTGCGGCGGTTTGAGAACTAGGGAATCCATTATTGCCATGGACGGTCAGCTCGAGCATTTGGCCGTAAGGGTTGTGGGACAGGTGTCCACCAGATTTATTGGTGCGAACATTATGACCAAGAGTCGGAGACGACTTGCTTGTTCGTTTGTAACTTCAGACATGAAGAATGGCCTGATCACGAGGCGGTCTTGCTTGAGGCTCGTGGTGCAAGGGCGAGGATATGTCCAAGATGTTTGATTCTGATTACTGTGCATCGACACTATCATGCGATGAAAGTGGAGAGTATCATTCCTTTAATGGCAGAAGCTTCCCAGGCCAGTCAAGGTACCCTGGATCGTGAAGACTCGATTAAGATTCGGAAGTAGGATTCATCTCCGATTCGGCGAACAGTTCGACGAGCTAATCCATCGAGCCCGTTTCCTGGAAGAGAACGGATTCGACACCGTTCTCCTAGACGATCATCTGTTGTATGGCACATCTTCCGCGGTAGCTTTGGAGCCGTTCTCTGCTGGAGCCGCAATCGCGAACCAAACGAAGAAGATCAAGGTTGGAGTGGCGGTTACAGATCTGGTAAGGCGACATCCCGCTATTTTGGCCCAGGCGTCCGGCACGATCTCAATCATCGCCAACGGGAGGTTCGTCCTAGGATTAGGGTCCGGCGACCCGATGAATCAATCACCATTTGGATTACCGACGGATCACAGGTTCGATAGATTCAGAGAAGGGGTATTATTGCTCAAAATGCTCTGGTCATCTAGTATCGATAACCCTGTAACTTACAAGGGGAGATTCTACAGTCTTACCAATGCATATCTTCAGACCGGGATGCCAGAAAGAAATCGGCCACCGCTCTACTTTGCAGCGTTCGGAGATAGAATGTTGAGCTTCACTGGCGAGGAGGCAGACGGATGGATTCCGCATTGTCACACTCCAGAAACATATGGAAAGGACCTCGCTAAGATCAATGATTCGGCTAAACAGGTCGGGAGAGTATCTCTGCAAACAATCATTCCATCGTATTACACTGTGGCCTCGATCGCTAACACTCGGGAACAGGCTGATGCGGACGTTGCGGGACCTGCGAAGTTCTTCCTAGCACTTATTCCTGAAGCGCTTCGGAAGATTGATCCATCTATCCAACATCCAGGACGTGTATGGGAGAAGAATTCGGACCCTAGAGCACAGAGGGAAATAATTAGGAAGGTCGCGTCCCTGATACCGAGAGAGACAGCGCTGAATACTGTTATACACGGGGCGCCAAGTGATTGCATAGAGCAAATATCCAGTTATGCCAAGGAGGGCTGCAGAGAGTTTCTCTTGACGTTCACTCCGACAGCTGGATTGTGGTCAGGGGATGAAATGATTCCGATGGCGAGACTCTTTGCTGAAAAGGTGATACGTTACTTCCTAGAAGAATACGACTAGGTAAGGTAGGATCTGCGGTTCAGTTCTCCAATCATTATCTTTGCT
>VBBA01000032.1 GCA_005888675.1 Candidatus Bathyarchaeota archaeon
CAGGGAGTATTGTATGGTCCCTCGGGCGGCTTGGTCCGCGGGTACGCCTCAGCAGTCTTGAGACCGTCTAGTTGGAATTTTGCGTAAGTCGCTGCAAGAAGGGCTGTGGCGATTCCCTTGCTACGATGAGGCTTGGAGATCACAAAGCATAGGATCGATCCTACAGAATCGTTCTCCACCGGATCGTCCACTAGTTCCCGGAGATTCAAGCAGTCTACTCGTGGTCCGGCATTGACCCAGCCCACTACTCGACCATCCAAGTAGGCTAAGAGACCATGAGCCCTTCCAGACTGGATATACTCGCCTCGTTGCTTCCGATTTTCCATCTGAGCATTGGGAACCTTGTTCCGCTCTTGCTCGCTTCTCGGATCATCATAGAATTCACAAGTATGAGATTCCCCACCAAGGATTATCCTTCGTATTCAGCCAAGGATCGTCATGGTAAACGCCGTCAAAGAAAGAGATGTAATCGTCTACCAATGCGGGGACGAGTTCTCGCACCGTACTCTTCGCAGTAACCAACTAGGTCTCCCGTCCATTCCATCCCTTAGACCCGGTCCCTTGTTAGATAGCTCTGGAATTACGTCGCTTCCATGGGGAGCAATACAGGGGTAAGTGAGAGTCATCGGTGGCTCGGTTGAATCGAGCCGTTCGTGTGGATCTTTTAGAGATGTTTCCGGAGTAACGCGGGCCTATGCGCAGGATTGGTTTGCAGAGACCGATTCCCGGGTAACTTTTGACGGCCTTTCTGACTAGGCACTAATCGTGAAGGACGTAGTTTGCGTCACTGCAAGCGTCTTCCAATTAGCACCCATAATGGCCGGAAAACCGTTCCAAGCGGAAACATAAACCGTGTAGACACCTGGCGTAAGACCAAGTGGGATTGTGAAAGCGAAGTTGAGGAACTCGGAGGCTCCGGAAGTGAGCGACATCGACTTTGTGCCTGAGAATACTGATTGTCCCCTAGCGTTCGTGATCTGAACCACGCCAATGAATTGAGTAGTCGAGTCTGAAGAACTCTGGACCTGAGTACTCACCGTTACCATAGAACCGGTTTGGAAAATTGATTGTGGATTTCCTTGCAGGTTCAGAATGCTCACCGGGGATACGACAAGAGGTATCAGAGGACTGGTCGTTAGTATTGAGACAAAGCCAAAAGAAGTGTCGGGTGCGTAGAGAGTTCCAGTCTTTGGATCAACACCTATCCCTGCCCCTTGGAAGCCGAACCCGTCTGCAATGAGTGTGCCGACTACCTTGTTCGTGTTACCATCTATCGCCTGAAGATATCCTCCTGGGTTAGTGTAGATCAATTGGTTAACAGGGTCGTATGCTATTCCAGCAATCGAGTTTGAAGCCATACCGATCGCGCCCACTAGATTGTTTGTTGCCGTATTGATCACTAGGACGGAAGGAGGAGAAGCGCCTCCTGCGTAAGCGTAGACGTTGCCGTTAGCCGGGTCGAAGGTCATCGATGAGATGTAGAGGTTGTTGTATGATCCAAGATCAATCGTTGAAGACTGGATGTTTCGGCTAGCGTCTATGACCTGAATGGAGGCGGTCCCGTTGTATGTGGCGATGTAAATGTTATTGTTATTCGGGTTGTAGACAGCTCCTTCAGGGAAGACCCCGACCTTGATCCTGTTTACGATGATGTTCGTTGAAGGATCTATCACAGCGACGTTTGATGAGACGGCGTTTCCGAATCGTCCGCACAGGTTCACCGTGCCATCTCCGATCGTTAGTGCACCTGCTACTGAAGTGTTGCAGTTAACAAGGGTGACGTATAATTTCCCGTTGGACGAGTCATAGACGATCCCGTCAGGGACTGCAGTATTGTTGGCATCGGAAGGAAATACTATCTTGTTGGTGATCTGGTTGGTTGCACCATCTATGATTGAGACCATGCTCATATCAGGATTGGTGATGTAGATGTTGCCATTGTTCGGATCGAGGGCCATACTTGATCCATAGGCGATGGGTAGCTTGTAGTACGGATCTCCAGGCCAGATGGTCGCGACAACCTTGTCGGTTGTCGAACTCATCACGTATACTGAGCCTTGAACGATCGAGTTGACGTAAATGTTGCCGTTGAGGCCGTCGTAAAGGGCGTCAGCAGGGAAGCCCTGGACGTCATATGTTCCGCTGATCTGATTGGTCGTGGGATTGATAGTGACCGCGACCCCGGTCTCGGCCGAATCGTACAGGATCCCGTTGACAGGATCGTAAGCGATGGACATTGGGTTGTAATCTGCAGGCGGCGTCTGGATCGTAGTGACCAATGAATTGGTTGCGCCATTGATCACATAGACTGAGTTGGAGTTTATCGTTCCAACGTAGAGAAAACCGTTCTGAGGATCGTACGTAATTCCAGCGGGACGAGGAATGGAAATGAACGTTACGAAGACGAAGCTCTGCGCACCGGGCGAGCTTCCGGGAAGAGGTATCAGGCCGCTCAGACTGTTGGACCTTGTATCAATGACCGCTACAGCAGGGGCATATCCTGCGGTGCCTTGGAGCGTGACGTAGGCGTTGGAGTTGTCGGGATCATAGGCTATTCCCATAGCAGGCTCGGCTAGTGAGACGTCTCCAACAGTCGTACCGGTTGTAGCGTTGACGATGACAAGGTCGCTTGTGCCGCCCGTTGTGTATGGACCAGCGTAGGGGAAGCCGCCGTTCGCAAGTCCCAGCAGGGTGCGGACGATGTAGAGGAGGTCGTTGTTCGGATTGTAGACCATCGCTTGGAGAACAGGGTAATTGTTCGGGCTTGTTCCGCTCATTGTTAACGGGATATTCCGTATTATCGTGTCCGTAGATGAATCGATTATGGAGATGACGTCTTGGTAGCTTGTCCGGTTTGCGAGACCGACGTAGACATTGTTGTTTCTCGAGTCATAGGTCTCGGCCATTCCGAAGGTTCCATTGCCGAGGTTGATCGTTTTCAAAAGAGCGTAATTGCTTGCTTGGAGGGCGAAGATTCTAGCTCCGGTTGTAATGGAGTAGTAGTTTGCAACGTTTCCGTCGAGCACATACAATTCTCCATTCTTCGGGTCTAGGGATTCAGAGATTAGCGTCCCGGGGCTGGTGGGTGTGAGGATTTGTATGCTGTGTACTAGGTTCGTCTTGGTATCGAAGGCAAGTAGTGAAGGTGCGAAGCCGCCGAGGAAATCGACGTATCCACTCTGGTCATTGTAGAAGACTGTGATTGGGACGCCGATGTTATACGCGGAGGAGGGTAGGCTCGGGTAGAGTGTGTCGGTGGATATCTGGAGAGTCGCGTTCATCTTGCCAATGTTCAAGGTCGCTGTAGCGGTAGCTTGGGTGGACGAGAGACCTTGTGAGTTGTCTGAATGCTGACTTGTGGACGGTATCGTCGCAACTGTGAACCAAAGGAGAAGAAGCATCAGCACCGCACGTTCAGAAGTTCGAGATCTGATCAGCTTAGGAAACATCGAGAGATCTTCCTTGATCTATCCGTTGCTCACTGTGAAGGTGGCTGTGACTGGTTGGGCGAGTTGTTGGAAGCTGGACCCCAACTGGTTGCGGAAGCCATTCCAGACTTGTCCTGTGGCTTTGTAAGTGCCTGCTGGAAATGTGCTTGGGATTGTGAGGAAGAATAGAACCGTACCTTGTTGCCCCGGATCGAGTGTCAATGGCTGGGTCCCAGTGAGCATCTGACGACCGTAGGAGTCGGTGACCGAAACCACTGCTAGAGTGGACCGGGTCGACCCTCCAAGGTTCGAGAGCGATTCGGATAATTGAAGCAGTTGCCCAGTCGTGAAAGTGGTCTGGGGAGTGCCCTGCGAATTTAGTGTTTGAAGTCCGGTAATCTGGATAGTGAAAGTTGGCTGCGAAAAGATGACTAGGTCGCCAGCGGATGAAAAGCTGTTGGCGACGAAGATCTTGCCGCTAACCGGGTCGACTGCAATCCCGTGCGTTTGCGACCCGGCCTGGAGGGTTGCAGTGACCGAGTTAGATGAGGGGCTGATTGCTTCGACTGCACCGTATGGAAAGAATGCGCTGGTGGCGTAGATGTTGTTGTCGATTGGGTTGTAGGCCATTAGCATCGGAAGGAAAGTTGGAAATGAGCCGAGCTGGAATTTGGTAACCAGTTGATTTGTAGCTCCGTCAACGACGAAGCAGTAGCCATTGGAGGAGTCGCCGATGTACATATCGCCGTTCATTGGATCGAAAGTCATGGCAGTCGGTGCGGTGTTCTTTCCGAGGCTGATCGTTCCGGACCATGTATTGGTCTTTGAATCTATGATTGATACGTTGCCGGAATAATCGTAGAGACCAATGTACATCTGCCCTGACGCCTTATCGTAGGCCGGATAGTATGGATCTCCTCCGACTGTTACGCTTCCAAGGAGAGAATCTGTGGAGCCGCTAAAGACGGCGACCGTTCCCCTGTAGTATTGTGCTCCCTGACCTGTTTTCTGGCTGCCGAGGCACCAGACCGTGCCCACTGTGCCGCCGACTGTCGCGGGAGATTGCGGCGTCGGGGTGATGTTGCAATTGTATAGGGCCACGTACATGTCTCCGTTCGACGGGTCGTATGCAACCCCACTTGGAATCGCTCCGTCGGTTATGCCGTTCCCGGATAGGCTGATGGTTTTCTCCAGTATGTCCTTAGTTGTGTCGATGATGTAGACGCTACTCGTGATTCCGCTGGTGACATACAGCTTGTGATCGAAGCCATCGAAGGCGATCCCGAATTCCGGCCCTATGGTGGGCAGCACCAGGGTTTTCATTACTGCCTCTGTAGTCGCGTTAACTATGAAGACAAGCGGGCTGTTATAATCGGTGACGTATATTTTCCCGTCCCCGTAAGCGACCATCCACGGGAATGGGAGTATCGGAAAGGCTGTGGTTATCGTGCCATTTGAAAGATCGTAGCCAAGGCCTGAACAAGAGTCGGTCGCGATCAGATGCCCGGCAACGGGATCGTCTACCATCCCCATCGCGCATGAGTTGGCATAGGGCGGGATAATTGTCGGGGGCACTAGATTGGCGACCGCGTTCGTGGCCGTGTTGCTGCTTCCAGCAATGACCGTGATTCCTCCCACTCCAACATGGCCGCCTTGCGAGTTCGTAGCCGCCCAGTAGGTGGTGACAGCGAAGAAGTCTGGTACAGTAACGTAGAGGTTGCTGTCCGTTGAATCGTATTCTATGGTGAAGGCCGAGCCTGCGTAAACGACTCCGGAGATCTGGTTGGTCTGCCCGTCGATCATGTAGACGTTACCGTTGTAGAAGTCGGTTACGTAGATAGTATTGTCGGCCGAGTCGTACGCGATTCCCATATCGTAGCCGGCAAGTGGGACGTTCTGCACAACCGTGTTGGTCTGAGTGCTAATCACGGCGACGTTGCTAGTTTCCTGGACATTGTTGAAAAAGACATACCCGGTGACGTACATGTCCCGGTTCATCTTGTCGTAGGTTATCGCGAGGGGATATTCTGGGACTTGGATGCTCGTAGTGATCGTATCGGTCGTTGGATCGACGACGGTCAAGCTGTTCGTCCCGCCGTAGGCAGGATCCTGGAACGTGCTGACGTAGAGCATTCCATTATCCGGGTCGAATATAATGTCGGAAGCTAGGCCCGAAGATGCGATTGTACTGGTCTTGACGAGCGTGTTGGTGTTCGCGTCGATCTCTATGAGGTGAATTCCGTCTGGTCCAGAGCAGGCAATGTAAACGTGGTTATTCGCCGAATCGAATGCGATGGTGGGCCATACGAGCGGGCTCGGAATCTCCAGGCGATCTAGACAGTTTCGCATGGGGACATTTATCGCCCCGACCACTTTGTGAGAGTTGGCCGCGTCGAGAATGTAGACCAGGTTGAGGCAATGGTCCGCTTCATAGACAAACCTGTTCTTGGAATCGTAGGCCACACTGGCAGTTGTCCAGAGACAGTCGTTTCCCCAGAAGTTCTCCTGCGGGGGTCCGTCCTATGTGGCGGGTATTCGGAAGATCAGTGAGTAAAGGCTACCCAGGATCAAGGTCGAAAGAGCGAGCACTATCGCGACCCTTACCCGCTTTCTGATTGTCCGGTGGAGTCTCAATTATTTCACTTGGAAGGTGTTCGAGGATGGTGGCGTATTGGCGAGCGCGTTCCAAGAACTACCTTGTAGAGCGACGAAGCCGTTCCAGGCTAGAGCGAGGACGATGTACTTGCCGCTGCCAAATGGAATCGTTGTTCCAATAGTTACCGAGAATGTTACGGTCACGGTCTGACCGGCCTGCAGGGTCACCGATCCTCCACCGATGAAGACGGGTATGCCGCGAGGCCCAATGAACTCCGCGATCGCCAGCGTACTCTGTGCCTGTGAGTCGGGGTTGCTCAGGGCTACACTGGCTACTACGGTCTGACCGTTTGTAAACGTAGATTGCGGGGACCATGTGTCATTGAGGATCTGGACAGTCGTTGTTACGGTCGGGCTTCCATTCGATCCTGAGATGAAGCCAGTAGAAAATCCGATTGAAGGACCGTTCTGTGCAGTCCCCACGCTAAAGGTGGTTTTCGCCAAGAGCCCGGACGATGCCGCTAGGACAGTGTAGCTGCCTGTCAGCGGGTTTGAGGGAAGTGTGAAGCTTGTTGAGTAGGCTCCTTTAGAATTGGTTGAGAGCTGCTCGATGAAGAATGGACCTCCGCGCGAGTTGTCAACCTCGACACCTACCGTCCGTCCGGTTAACGGGATTCCTGCTGGGGTTTTGAGGGTTCCAGATAGTTTGACGAAGCTGCCGGGATTGTATCCGATATTGTTTGTCTGGACGAGAAGCATGCCACTAGGCTGGGCGGGTGACGTGAGCGTGAACTGGACAGTTGTGGTAAGGCCCGGCGTCCCGTTTACGACTTGTCTAGCGTACACGGCATAGCTACCGGAAGGTAGACCGGCGAGGTTGAGCTTGGCCGTCCATGTGCTGGTTGCGGGATAGTTGATTAGGGTGGCCGTGACGGCTCCGACGAACTGGTTGTTGAGAGCGACTTGGACGTAGCCGTTGGGCAAGAGAGGATCTCCGAGATTGTAGCCGACTGTGCCGACACTGTCGACGCTCTGCAGAGAAGCCAGGAGAGGTGTCCCGACAACTTCGAAGGTGGTCGCCCTGACATTTGTCATGAATGAGCCGAGGGAGGGTGATCCGACCCCTGAAGTTGGGACGGTTATTGTTATTTTGCCCGGTGCCGTCCCAGTATAAGTCCCGTTGGTAAGTGCTGTAGCCTGGTAGTTGTTCGAACCCGCGACGTTCGATATCGTGCCGTATTGGAATGCGATACCGGCGATACTGGTGCCAGCACCGGTTACCGAGATGTCCCCCTGTCCATAGAGGGTCATGACCGCGAAGTATGATTGACCGTTGAAGTCCCATTGCATAACCCACCATTCTCCCTCTGACGGTGCAGGTGGGAGGAGGATGTTCGTTAGATTGGACATTACGAGGTTGACATTGAAGTAGCCGCTGAGCCCGGCGACTCTGTAATTGTCAATGAATCCCTTGAGTATGTTCAGTTGATCCTGCTGTTGTCCGGTGAAGTAGCCTGGCGCGGAGTTGGGTTTTCCAACCAGCCAGTTCAACGGCGGGAGTGAATGGGTCCCCGTCACTGTCAGTGTGGTCGATGCTACGTTTTGGCCTGTAGTTGGGGACGTTATCGTGATCCCTGTCGAGACTGGCTTGGGGACGCAGCCCGAGACGATGCAGCCTAGATTTGGTGATCCAATTCCTGTGACCGGATCCCATCCTGGTCCTGCATTGTAGCATGGTGTGCCTTGGAAGCAGTTGTTGCCCGTTGTAATATCGTGGAATATGGGCAAGTATTGAGATGAGTTGAGGATGTTGTAGATTTCGGGGTTGAAGAAGCCAGCGTTAGTATTCCGGGCATTGTCGATCATCGCGATTGCACCTGCCCAAAGTGGTGAAGCTAGACTCGTTCCGCCGATCAGGAAGAGGAGACCAAAATTGACACCGTTTAGAACGATAACTACTCCAGTCTGTGGATCTGCGTCCGCGGCGATGTCGGGTACGCCGCGGCCTGTCGTGGTCATGGAGACTCCTGGTCCAGTCTGCCAAGTTGGTCGTGTGAAGACGCTGGAATAGGCGCCTCCGGTGCAGCCTGGGTCACAAGTCCAAGTGCTCTCTGCCTTCCAGCCTGTTGATCCTACGTTGAGGTTCGTTCCGCCGACGGATGTGACTAGTGGGTCCGAGGCGGGATAGCATGCGCCTACATCAAAATTGTTCATGCCTGGGCAGGTGTTTCCCCAGTCCCCAGAGGACGCCAGAACTGTAATCCCTTGGATATCCGCTTCTGCGTAGAAGGAATGGGTGTATGCGATCAGTGAGGCTGTTCCGATTCCTGAGCTGGCTGTCGAGTTGGCGCCTCCGTCATTGGAGCCTTCGTACTCGCCGAAGCTCTGAGAGATGATGTTGCCGGCTTGGCTTGTGATGGCGGTTGCTATTGCCTCGCTGAGACCTGGGCCTGGGTCGAAGCTGAGCATGTTAGTCAAAGCAGCACCAGGAGCCATTGCGTGAGCCCATTCTACGTCCAGGGCAGTTTCAGTGTCCCAGCCTGAGCCGGGCGGGACCCCTAGCAGGCCACCTGTAACCGGAAAGTTCGACAGTACTCCGTTGACTGCATCGTTAGTTACGTCATATATTGTGGCAGAGGAGTTGACTGTCTGGATGTTAACGATGGGCGTTGGGAGGTTGTAGGTGAGCGAGAATTCTGCTAGGTCGGCTTGAATCGTCTTGTCGCCGTATCCCGCGTCAATCAAAACAATGGTTTGTCCTTTTCCATCTAAGCCGGATTTCAGAAGGGAGGTTTCGTTGTATGCGTTCTGTAGGTCCGATGGTTGGTAGGGTGGCGAGAAGGGCGGGATTGGGCTTGTCCCGGTTGGTGTGACTTTCTGAGCTGCAAGGGTGGGTACGAAGAATGTGTAGTTCTCTAGACCAATCACTGACGTTACGTAGGGCGCGTAGTTGGATGGGAGGTAGACCGGTGCTGTATTGGCGTAGAATTTGAAGTGCAATGCGGAGAACATCTGAATGTTGGTGCCAAAGGCTTGGTCGAATTGTGCAACGGTTCCTACGAGATTGAGAAAGAGCCGGGACCTGTCAGTGTATGTGGATATGCCGTAAGACTGGAAGTAGGAGACGGCTGACGCGTAGAGCGCTGGCGAAGGTGCGAAGACCGCTGAATATTGATCAGGTGTTAGGAAGGAGTGGTACATGTAAGAACCGGGCGTGTAGATGCTCTCGATCATCTGATCGCGAAGACCCATCAGGGTGTTGTTGAAGAAGCCAATCGATGCTGCAATCGCCAAGTTGGCAGGTGCAGAGCCGAGCAGGGTCCCGATCGAAGTCGGACTGGCTCCCTCTATCTCTGCTACAGTTGTGATATGAGAAGCAGGTGACAAGGTGCCTGTGCTAGTTAGAGAACTCAGCAACAGAAGCATAACAAGGGCGGAAAGAAGCGCTGACTTTAGTGTCAAAGTGAAATGTCAGAAAGGGCAGATCGATATAATGAATATTCCAATGTTCAAGATTTTCGGATTCTAGAACATTTCGAAATCTGATATATCGAGCCATACGCGACTATACAAACTCGATGCATCAATCAACCCGAATTATCACTCCACGAGTTCACGAACCGTAATTTTAGCAATAACCAACTAAGGTCTCCCATCCACTCGATCTCTCAGACCCAGTCCCTCGGGTCTTAACCGAGAGTTGGGGAGAAAACAATGAATCTCCTCGTTCGTTGTGGCAGCTAACATGAACGGAGTACCCTCTCGAAGAGAGGAATGCGGAGAACGACAATAGTAAGTGTCACGAAAATGCTCTGAAGGGGGAGGAGACGGCTTGTTGGCTCAAATCCGCGCAAGTAGAAGAGTGGTGGTGGAGATGAAAATGAGCCGTTCATCCATTGTTAGTATTCAGCAAGAATAGAGGCGGTATCCTCTCGAGGAAGGGAATGCGGAGAACGACAATAGTAAGTGTCACGAAAATGCTCCAACAGCACTCCCTTAATAGCCTGAGGGACGGTCCTTCGGTCCCGCACTCGACCCTTCAAAACCACAATCCCGGGATTACTTTCACCGCTGGGACACTTCGAAAACTAGTCGTTTTCCACTAGAAAATTGTCACTTTTTGTTCAAAATCCGATCATTCCCTCATGAAATCCGAGCGTGGCCCGGGGGGAGGGTACCAGCTAGAAAAAAAAATTCTAAGCCGTGGGGAAGAAGAAGCCTTGGTGTATTAGTTTCGGAAAAAGAACCATTACTTTCACAGCGACAGATTCCCGTCATCCTATAACGTTCGATAGGACTGGTACAGCCCGTTTTTATCAAACCACAGCCCCGCTCCAAGCACGCAATCAACTAAGCTGGACGATCAAGGCACTTGACCAAGCTGGACACCATTCGAGCAAAGGCCTACTGCTCCAGTGCCAATCTTGGTGCAGGCTTCGACGTCTTTGGCCTAGCCCTCGACCATTACAATGACACTGTCACAGTCCGATGGGCGGGAAAAGGAGGAGTAATTCTCCGAGTTGAAGGCGAGTACAAGAGCGGCATACCGGAATCATTGTCCGAAAATGCCGCGGGACCTCCAATTATCGAGATGCTCCGAGAAGCAGGAATCGTAGGACGAGGAGTCGAGATCACAATAGACAAAGGCGTCCCACCAGGATTAGGTCTCGGAAGCAGCGGAGCAACAGCCGCTGCATGCGTGAAGGCCTTAGATTCCTTCCTACACCTCAACCTCACAAATAACGAGTTAGTGCGATTCGCGAGCCTCGGCGAAGCAGCCGTAACAGGCAACCCACACGCCGACAATGTAGCAGCATCCCTACTAGGCGGATTCACAATAGTATACGACAAAATCCCCGTTAGAACAGTCTCCATCAAACCACCTTCCAATCTCTCAGTCATCGTCACCACGCCCAAACTTGATCTTCCGCCCAAGAAAACCCGTGCGGCCCGCAAACTCCTACCCAAGATCATCCCAATTACCAGTTCTGTCCTAAACACTGGACGAGCATCCGCCATGGTGGCAGGATTCGCAAATGGAGACATCGACCTGATTGGTCATGGAATGGAAGACGAACTTGCAGAACCATACAGGGAAAAAATGATACCAGGCTACAGATCGGTCAAGAAAGCCGCATTAGCCGCAAAGGCTTCTGGTGTAGCGATAAGCGGAGCGGGACCGAGCATTATCGCAATAGTCAACAAGAGACGACAAAGCCCGGAGAAAATTGGTCAGGCCATGGTCAAGGCCTTCTCCACCGAACACGTCCAATCCTCATACTTCGTAACGCGACCCGCCGAAGG
>VBBA01000033.1 GCA_005888675.1 Candidatus Bathyarchaeota archaeon
CAGAAGACCTTCGAACTATACCGACGAGACTTCACCAAGTATTTCGTTCTCTTCGCAATAGTGGGCGCAATCATCGGAGTCGTCATGACGATAGCGCGGCAGATCTTCATCCTTCCGACTCTGCCCTCCAACCCGACGCCTCAACAAGTCTACACCTGGTTGCCTGGATTCTTTGCAACCCTGATCCCGCTCATCAGCTCGATCGTTATCGTGAGTATCGTTTTCTCCGCCATCGCACAGGGAAGCGCGATCAAGATGGGCTCTGAACAGATTGTGAAGGGACAGACTGACCTCGGAGGATCAGTTAGATTCACTGCCTCAAAACTGCCTTGGATTTGGGCGCTAAGTATCGTAGTCGGCATCATCGTCTTCTTGGGATTCATCGCCCTAATCATCCCCGGAATAATACTGGCGATAATGTACTCTCTGGCGCTTCCCGTCCTCCTAATCGAGAACAGAGGAGTCCTCGACAGCATGGGCAAGAGCCGTCAACTCGTCAGCCACCGATGGCTCAAGACCTTCGCAACCTTTCTTGTCCTCGCAATAATCGTCATAATAGCCTCGGCCATCGTGAATGCGATAACCGGGCCATTGGGCATCGCAGGCCCAGTGGTCAACGGCATTCTCTCGGCATTCTACCAACCGTTATTCCCGATACTAATGACCGTCTACTACTACTCCAACCTCGCCAGAATCACCTCCCCTCCAGCAGACCAGATGCCGACAGCACCGACCATGACGGCCCAGGCTGGAATGAAGTTCTGCCCCAGCTGCGGTACACAGCTGGCGTCCTCGGCTACCGTCTGCTCCAAGTGTGGAGCTAAGCTCAATTAACATAAGCCGCACCTCGCAAGACGCTAAGTGAGAGTATAATCGAAAGTTTGCTGCTGCCGTGACTGGGCCATACCACTAGCCGAGCCCCTGCCCAATGACAACCGATTAGCTAGACTTGAAATAAGGTTTCTCCGAACCAGACCAGTGGATCCTCAGCCTGCATCGCTTGTGCCTTCGCCAGGAACTTAGTAAACTGTGGGTGTAAGTCGAACTGCTCATGCTCGGCCATGCCAGGCACCTCCACGTGAAGGATGTAATGGCGAACTCCTTTCCTCGGAGTCATCCCACCTTGGATAGGAGTAAGCGAGGCACCTAGGAATTTTCCCTCAGACTTGAACTTACGCCAGAGAGGCAGAACCTCGGCTTTGAAGAGACGCTCAAACTCGACGGCCTTACTCTCAGGAAACCTCAAAATAATCGCACTCGTCTGAGACATCAGTCTACGAGTTCTCCACAACTTGCGTTTATCGTTGTAGCTGTGATCGCACTCGCATAATCCGACGCTATCAAAACAGCCGCATTCGCCACGTCTAGAAGTAGTGGGGCCCGCTTTAGCGCTGTGTTTTGGGCTTCCGAGTCGGCAACCGCCTGAAACGAGGTTCCTCTAAGTTTTGCAAGATGAGTGAAGACAGCTTGGAGAACCGGATTGTCTGGAGTCCCGCCAGGTCTCAGACAGACGACTCGGACTCCTCGAGGCCCCACCTCGAGGGCCAGCTGTCTGCAGAGAGCCTCGATCGCCGCTCCTCCGATAGCGAATCCTCCCATGTCCGGTCTTGGTAGTCGTGCGTTGGGGGCAGTGAGCCCGAGAATGACACCGTTGCCCTGCTTCTCCATTATGCGGGCCGCGGCGGTCATGGTGATGAAATATGATCTAACTTTCTTGAAGGCAGCATCCGAGAATCTTTGATCGGAGAGTTCAGTTAGCTTCGTGCCTATTGCGACGCTTGTCCCGATGAGGTTGAAGGAAATGTCCAGCTTTCCTGTCTTAGTAACAACCCTGTGCAGATGTGTCTCGACGGACTCTGGACTAAGCGCATCGACTTTCGAGACATCTGCAACCCCACACGTGCTTGAGATTTCTTGGGCTACGGGGTTCAGCGAGTTTTCGGTGCGGCCGGTGAGAAAGACTGTAGCTCCCTCCCTGGCAAACGCCTTCGCGACAGCTGTCCCTACTCCCCCGGCGGCTCCATAGATTACCGCGACCTTCCCGTCCAACAACTTTAGACCTTCAATCTGATGAGACCTTGTAACCGACATACTGGCTGGATCGCTGGTTTTGGTCAATTAAAAGTTGCCAGGATCGCCTATCAGGCGAGCATTCCCGCTGATTATGCCCGATGTTGCCCCTGTATAGCCCATCCCGTCATCGGGAATTTGCCACTCAACCATGGATAGGGTAAATAATTGGAAGAGCAGACTATTGGTTGTCCTTTTGTGAAAACTCAAGAAAGGATCTACAATCTGAGCAAAGGCGTAGAATCCTTGACCAAGGAGGAGCACGGCCTATTCTTCGACGCGATGCACAGGCTTGGATTACCGAATGAAGTGAAGCAGGCGGCTGTTGCGCTTTATCTGGACTTTAAGACCCGGCCGATCGGCACGTACAATGCGAGTCGCAAGAATCTCAAGATCTTCCTGCTCGCATCAGTATCAATCGCCGCAAAAGTTACAGGAGATCTAAGAACTGATCCTGAATTTGAGTCTAAAATGTTTGTGAGCAGAGAAAAGCTTGTTGATGCCGAAGAACGCATGATCAGATCATTCGGGGTCCAAGACAGCATCATACCTATTCCTGAACTTGTTTTACAGCTCACAAAAAGACAGATGGAAAGCATGGGAGAGAGCTTTGCCAGGCAAGAATTAGTAACCGAGAATGAAAAAGAGGAATTGGTCCGGCTTTCCTATGACTATCTTGATGCGGCGGTTGAAAGAGGGCTGGACCCTATGATGAGTTATAGGGGGAGAGCCGCGGGCGTGATGCTCAGGGCAGTTAGAGACCTAGACCTACAAGTTTCACGAATGGACATTGCGAGAGCAGCCGGCTTTGACAAGGGATCGATGGGAGTTAACGCCAATGCCATAGAGTCCCTGCTAAAGGATTTGAAGAGCTCCGAAAGTAACGGGAGTTAGCTCATTCTGTGCTAACGTCCCGCGGCTTCGCTATGAGACGTTCTTCCAGTCGATAGGTTGCTTGTCTAGGAGCGGCTACGGCAGTCCGTCTATTATCTTGGACATTTCTTCCTGAGGCCAGGCCTTGAGGCTCGTTGTTCGAACATTTCCCTGGCTCCCTAGCCAGACTGCGAATTTGTTGTAGGCCTCGTCACTCGGCATCTCAATGATGCTGACAATGTCATGCTTGCCCATGGTGTACCAGATGTCAAGTTTTCCACCAAGCTTTCGTGCCATAGCCTTCGCATTCTCAGCACGCTTCACAGTTTCCTTCACACTGCGAATGCCTTGCTCGGTCCAATTAAGCAACGCTACATAGTGAGGCATGGAAACTCAATCAGATAGTAGAACCTAGAAAAGACTTCCGATTACGTCCCAGGGTCCTAACCGACGACTTGCAAAATTCCCGTCATCGTTGGAGGATGGAACTGGCAATGATACACGAAGAGTCCCGATGTGGCAGCGACAAATGTTATGTCCATTTTTGGTATACTGGTCGGATTCCCTAATGGTGTAGCTGCTGGCAATGTGACATTCTTCGAATAGGGAGCAGCTAGCGTGAAGCTGTGATGCTCGTCCGTATACTGGTAGAAGTGAATAAGGACAGTGTCCCCTTTGTTCACAACTATCGTGTCCGGATTGAAGACATAATGTGGAATCCCTGCTATTGTGTCGTTGAATGGTAGCTCGACCGGGATCAGATAGATCACTCGTGTCTGAGATGACGGTGCCATGTGCAGCAGAGTCCCTGCTCCAAGCCCGGCCAGGCTACCAAGAATTATCGACAGGATCGCCGAAACGATCAACGTTTTGCGAACAGACCAGTTGGCCATTTTACTCGTTGTTGCAGTGGTGCTCATACCAAGCTCGTTTGGCAGGATTCCGGATTCTTAACGGATTACCAGAATATCCTACCAATTCCATACAAAACAGCCTGCCTTTGTGGCCATGCTCAGTACGATTGCTGGGATTGATCGAGTGAAAGAGGCGTGTCACGAAGAGGTTGAGCAGCGATATCTATGGCACGAGTTCGGGGACAGTCACCTAATTCTGAATTGAGCAGAGTCGCAATAGTTACTATGCGACAGCTTCTGCCTTGGGAGCACTAGTTGCTTGGGTCCTTTCAGGAAGCAGAGAGAATCTGCCATCAGATGTTCGGTAGACTGCTAGTTTTCCGACGGTTTCCCAATCCTGACCTGTCTGATGACGGACTTGAACGGTCAGGACCTCGGCGTTTGGATCACTTTTACCTGGCCATACTGTGATGCCTAGAAAGTCTCCGTTAGGCAGTCTCGTTGAGAAGCGTGCCTTGAATTTCTGCCCTTCCAACACTACTCAGCATTCTATGGGATCGGAAGTGGAGTATTAAGCTACCCGTTCACTGGAGCGTAGTCCTACCATCTAGAACACAGTGTTCTATGTTCTGAACAAGCTGTCCATACAGAAATTGGTGTGCGGAGTGTAAGATTCGAACTTGAAAAAATTTCCATGTCAAAGCGAAATGGTGTTCTTTCAAGCTTATACCTTAAGTCAGAGATCAAGACCGAAATTAACTGACGAGTCCAAACGGTGGGTGAACTTCTTCGGTCTCTCAAAGACAAGTTCGTGACGCCCGTGACGAATCTGATATCGAGGCTCTGTCGCGTCATTTCAGGAGCTTCGCAGAAAAAGTGTACCATGGGTCTTCTCCTCTTTACGAACAGATATCCCGTCGTGTGTCAGAAGACCCGGAACTTCTGTCTCTAGCACTCAGGGCTAGGAAAAGCGAATTGAGTCCCAACCTGTTTTTTGGAGCCGTCCACTATGTTCTTTTGAGAGGTACTCAGCATCAACTCGCGAACTTCTATCCATCAATGTCCGAGTCAACTATCAGGCAAGATGATCCTTATCCCTTCTTTCGATCGTTCTGTTTGGAGAATAAACGAGAAATCGAAGATCTGATTTCAACGCATCGGGTGCAAACGAATGAAGTGCAACGTTGCACCTGCTTAATGCCCGCGTACTCGATAGCGCACCGAAGATCAAGCAAGCCATTATCCATAGTCGACTTGGGTGCCAGCGCAGGACTCCATCTTCTATGGGACCATTACAGTTACGATTACGGTGACGGTAAAAGATTCGGCAACCCTAACTCTCCAGTGCAACTTACTTGTTCACTGCGCGGCAACATTAGTCCCCCATTTCCTGACCGACTGCCCCCGATCGCCTACCGGGTAGGTATAGACTTGAATCCAATTGATGTAAACAACCCAGAGATGATGTTATGGTTGAAAGCTCTCGTATGGCCAGAGCATCGGAAACGAACAGAGACTCTCAACTCAGCCATCGAACTCGCCAAGCAAATCCCACCAACGGTCATCCGCGGCGATATCCTAACCGTTTTGCCAGAAGTCGTTTCAAAAATCCCCGTTGAAACTACTGTTTGCATCTCACACTCTCACGTAGTATATCAGTTCCCGAAAGAGTTGCGAGAACGATTCTTTTCTGTATTGAATGAGTGTGGAGCACGCAGAGACATCTTTCAAGTCTCCTATGAATGGTGGCCAGGAAG
>VBBA01000445.1 GCA_005888675.1 Candidatus Bathyarchaeota archaeon
CGCTGTTGACGTTTCTCTTGCAACATTCCAAGGTTAAGTCGCCAACAGACGGCGGGATGAGGCCATCTGCAATCGACTTCGAATTCATATTGACTGGATGACCAACTCGCAACGCTTCTTTCATTTTCGGAGCTCCTTCCGGCTCGACCCCGCAGATCTTTGCGGATGGTTTGACCGTTTTCACAGCGATCGATATTCCCGATATGAGACCACCCCCACCGATCGGAACCACCACCGAGTCCACCTCTGGACATTGCTCTACTATTTCTAGACCGCAGGTCCCGTTCCCGGCAATCATCAAGGGATCGTTGAAGGGATGAACCATGGCGGCTCCTGTTTCCCTCACGATCCGGTTTGCCGTCGGCTCCCTTTCGTTGAAGGCCTTGACCTTGACGACCTTCCCTCCATATTCAATTATCGAATTGACCTTTTCCTTTACTGCGGTTTCTGGAACCACTATGGTCGCTTTCTTCCCGAGCAGACGTGAACTGTAGGCCACAGCTAGTCCATGGTTTCCAGAGGAAAGCGCGACTACTTTGTCTTCTTTGACGTGTGAGATCTTGTTGTAGGCTCCTCGGATCTTGAAGACTCGTATAGGTTGAAAACATTCGAGTTTAAGGAAGATTCTTCGGTTGAATCTATGAGAGAGGGCGGGTGACTCCACTAATGGAGTCCTGACAGCTACGTTCTTGATCCGCTCTTGCGCGGCTTGTATGTCTTTCAAGCCTGGAAGGAGTAGCTGGTCGTTCATTCGAAACCAGATCGGCTGATGGAACTCTGAAGGGTACAAATGGTTTTGGCCAACCAGAAGCGGTTGGGATCGTCTTCTCTAGGCGCTCTTTTCCGCTAGCTCTTGTTCTGCCAGCAATGTTAGAACTGGCGGATTGGCATCTCGGATCACGCGTTCACTGATACTTCGACGTAGAGAACGAGCCCAGCTCCTGGCCATTCTCCTCTTCAAGAGAAGGACGACCGAATACTCACCATTGTTCGCCTCCAAGACTATCCCCTCGGCAGAGTCCCTGGCTGTCTTCACTTTCCTCTCAACCTTGTACCCTTGGTCTTCAAGCCAGACGGCGAGTTCGTCAAGGAAAGCTTCCGCCTTCTTGATCTCATCATCCCAAATGAGGGACCTCAATGATATGAAATACCACGATAGTTGCATCTTTAAGAACGGCAAGGACGCTGAGAGCTTTGATCAGGCTCCTACGATCAAAGAAAGAGGATATCGGTATCAGGATTTTCCCATGGGGAGACTCGTCGTGGATCAATTCTCACTCAGATACTGGCTTGCCTTCGTGCTTGTGAGTATACAATACCACTGAGGAGACTGTGCTCTTGACACCATTTATCTTGAGGACCTTATTCTTCAAGATCTCTCGAAAGCCAAGTATATTGTCAACTTTTAGTGTGACCACGATATCGTATTCCCCGGTGACCTCGTACACATCGACGACCTCGGGCAGCTTGACTAGCGCCTCTGTTACGTGATCTATCTCCTTTGATTCAACGAATAGATTTAGAAAGACTCGAACGTCTCTTGGCATATGTAACGACCCTTCGCCCGATAATCATCATTTCCTTTCGTTATAGAGTCATCGTCCCTTTCTGCTCCTCACTTCGACCCTTCTGACGACCATCAGTTTTCCTGGGTATTTGGAAAGGATAGAATAGGCCGAGTCTATCCGTTCCTTCTCGACGTCGCCCTTCGTGGACTTTCGTTTGAGTAGTATGATCGCATCGTTCTCGTCGGATTCCGCCTCTCTTCTTAGAACTTCCAGTAGTGGACCAGTTTCAACTTTGACCTTGCATTTGAAGCCCATTCCCCTCATTATCCTCGCGACATCCTCCAGTTCTTCTCTGGTTGCTTCCTCGAGCTTGTTAAGATAGGATTGGTCTCTCGCCTCACCCAGTTGGAGGGTGGCGGGATCGATTATGTTGAATAAAGTGAGTTCGAACCTAGGATCAAGAGATCTCTTCAGCGCTTCTGCAATACTCTCTGGGTCTTCCGGAACGCGGACTAAGGTGAGTGCGTTCATGACGTATCCGCCGGGCTTGATTTCATTGCCAGATAGTTTGGAGAAGACGGGGAGTGAGTTGCGCTTCCGGTAGGCATAGAAGCCTACGAATCCAACAAGTAGCCAGGATGCGCCTAAGAGCCTGCCAGCTGGATGATATACGACGATTAGGAGCCAGATAGACAGGCAACTGAGCATTCCGAGGATGCTTATTGGCGGAAGGTAGATTTTCTTGCCCCTTATGACCGGGCTCACTTCGCCGGGGACCTTCCAGGCTCTATAGGTATCCCGAT
>VBBA01000034.1 GCA_005888675.1 Candidatus Bathyarchaeota archaeon
CTTCTATAGGAACAGCTTCGCAATTGGACTGCCGGCGCTAGAAGTGCCAGGTATAACCAAGAAGGTGTCTCAGTTTGACGAGGTTGAAGTGGATATGGAGAACTGGGCGGTTCGCACAGTCAAGGATGGACAAGTCCACAAGGCGACGAAGGTCCCAGATTTCTTGATGGAGCTTGTCAAAGAGGGCGGACTTGTAGAGTATTATCGACAGCACCACAGCTTCCCATGGGAGAAGCTGGAAAAATTGCCTGTTGCCAGATGAAAGCCTAGAACGATCAAGCAATGTCTTTCTTTCCTTTTCTTGCTCTTTCTTTCCTTAGCAATAGCGTTAGATATTTCTAGCCATCTTAGGTAAAATATTGCGATGAGCGGATTTTCACCTTTGTAGTCTATTGTATCTCAGCATGGGCCGCATATCGCGGGGGCGACTTGATCAATTCTCCAATCGAACTGGATATGTTGCATGCAATTATGGTTCTCCCAATGAGAGACGCTGTCGGGGAGAACACTCGGGAGCACCTGGGGTTGGATTGTCGGAATGAAAAAGAGTATTGAAGCTGACGCTATTGCAAGCGTAGAAAAATCGTGGGAATCGGGGCGATGGCGCGGGACAACACGTCCCTACAGCGCGGAAGAGGTTTGCCGGCTCAGAGGCTCGATCAGTTTCGATCACGGTTTGGCCAAATACACCGCGAACAAGTTCCTGCACTTGATGAATACAACGCCTTACGTCTCAGCATTGGGTGCGATGACAGGAAACCAGGCGGTCCAGATCGTTCAGGCGGGATTGAAGGCTATCTATCTAAGCGGTTGGCAGGTCGCTGCCGACAACAACCTAGCTGCTCAAACGTATCCAGACCTCAGTCTCTATCCTGCCAATAGTGTCCCGGAACTTATTAGACGAATCAATCAGGCATTGCAGAGAGCGGACCAGATACAGCATATGGAGGGAGAAGGGGACGTTGATTGGTTTGCACCGATAATTGCGGATGCAGAGGCCGGATTTGGTGGAGTTCTTAACGCGTTTGAATTGATGAAGGGAATGATCGAAGCCGGAGCCGCCGCCGTCCACTATGAGGACCAGCTTGGCAGCGAGAAGAAGTGTGGGCATCTCGGTGGTAAGGTATTGGTTCCAACGCGACAGTTTGTCCGGACACTCGTCTCCGCTCGCCTTGCCGCGGATGTGATGGGTGTTCCAACTGTTCTGGTTGCCCGGACGGATGCTGAGGGAGCGAAGCTCTTGTCGAACGATGTGGATCCTAGGGATCATGAGTTCATGACGGGAGAACGTACTCCTGAGGGCTTCTATCGGATAAGACAAGGGGTCGAGCATGCGATCATGCGAGGTCGTGCATACGCTCCGTATGCTGACATCTTATGGTGCGAGACAAGCACGCCTAGCTTGGACGAGGCGAGGAAGTTCGCTGACGGTATCCACGACATGTATCCTGGTAAGTGGTTGGCTTACAATTGTAGTCCATCGTTCAACTGGGACAAGAATCTCAGCAGTGGTGAGATTCAGAGTTTTCAGGAGAAATTGGCGGAGATGGGGTACAAGTTCCAGTTCATCACCCTAGCAGGGTTCCATACTTTGAATCATTCAATGTTCGAGCTTGCAAGCATGTTTGCTCATGACGGAGTGCCGGCCTATGTACGATTGCAGAGGCGAGAGTTCGAAGCAGAGAAGCAGGGGTACAAGGCGGTCAAGCATCAATCCTTCGTTGGCACAGGCTACTTCGATGAAGTCTCAAGGATAATCTCCAGCGGCGAATGCTCGACGACGGCAATGAACGGTTCAACAGAAATGGCACAGTTCGAAAAGAAAGAAACGGAGCAACGACCATCTGTGGAAGAGGCGTCCTTGGTTGGATCTGCGAGTCCAGCTAACGGTCAGAAGAATGTGAAGATGAAAGAATGGGTGTAACACAGATCGAAGGGACCAATCTAGTTCTGAGCGAGAACGTTCAGATCCAGGGTCCGGTCGAGCCTGGGTTCGAGAGCATACTATCCAGAGATGCACTCAACTTTGTCGCCACTCTCGTCTTAGAGTTTGGGGACAGATTGGAAGACTTGCTGAAACAGCGACAGGTTAAGGCCGATAGAGCCCGCATGGGCAAGCTTCCAGACTTCCTGATGGAGACAAGCAATGTCCGAGAGGGGGATTGGACTGTTGGGCATATTCCATCGGACTTAGAGAAGAGACGCGTCGAGATTACTGGTCCCGTGGATCGGAAGATGATAATCAACGCCTTGAACAGTGGGGCGGATGTATACATGGCGGATTTCGAAGACTCCCACTCCCCCACTTGGACGGGGACCGTCCAGGGACAGTTGAACCTGAGAGACGCGGTCAATGGAACAATCGAGTACAGGGGCCCTGATGGTCGTTCGTACCGATTGAACTCGAAGACCGCCACGTTGGTCGTCCGTCCAAGAGGGTTGCATCTGAAGGAGAATCATGTCCTGATAGCCTCGCGCGTGATATCGGCCTCTTTCTTCGATTATGGACTCTATCTATTTCACAATGTGAAGAAGTTGCGGGAGAAAGGCTCGGGACCGTACTATTACCTCCCGAAGATGGAGAATCATCAAGAGGCAAGGTTGTGGAATGATGTGTTCAATAGATCAGAAGAGATCCTTGGTCTTCCACATGGAACGATAAAGTGCAGCGTGTTAATCGAGAATATTCTTGCGGCCTTCGAGATGGAGGAGATATTGTACGAGTTGAGGGATCATATCACCGCGTTGAATTTTGGCCGCTGGGACTACACGTTCAGCTTCATCAAGAAGCTTGGTCATGACAAACGATTCTTGGTCCCGGAAAGGTCACAGTTGCCAATGACCACGCACTTTCTCCAACTCTGCTCCCTACTACTTGTGGAGTCGTGCCACAAGCATGGTGCCTACGCGATCGGAGGGATGGCTGCACAGGTCCCGATAAAGAATAATCCGAGAGCGGCCGCGGACGCGATGGACAAGGTTGTCCTGGACAAGGAGAGAGAGGTTTCTCAAGGCTATGATGGAGCATGGGTAGCTCATCCCGGCTTGGTTCCTGTGGTGATGAGCATATTCATGAATGGTATGGAGGGACTGAACCAGTTGAACGCTAGACATCGGGATTTGAAGGTGGCAGCGGGAGACTTGTTGATGGTGCCGAAAGGAACGATTACGGAACAGGGATTGCGTGGAAACATCAGCGTGAGCCTGCGCTATCTAGAGTCTTGGCTTCGAGGTGTTGGATGCGTTTCGATCAATAATCTGATGGAAGACACTGCGACGGTGGAGATCAGTCGGTCTCAGATATGGCAATGGATTCATCATGGGGCGCATTTGACAGATGGGAGAGAGATTACTCCCGAGTTGTTCCATACTTTGCTGGCAGAGGAGTTGGCTACGGCGGAGGCAGCAGGAAATGGGGAATTATTGGCCCAGTCTCGATTCAGCGATGCTGCTCAGATACTGGATCGATTGTCCACGAGTCCAGACTTTGCGGATTTCATGACCATCGAGGCTTATCCCTATCTCGATCAAGTTGAACGTGCAGAATAGAGATTGCACGCGCAACCCGATGTTGATTCGTAGCCGAGATCCTTCCGAGTTCAAATTATTTTTCTAGCGGATACACCCTCCCCCCCTCTCGTGCTCAATTTTCACGAGGGAAAGATCGGATTTTGAAGGAAAATGGGCTGTTTTGATACGTTTTCTCGCGATTTTTTGCAGGTTCTGTGCGAGGCGCTAGGGCAGTATTCCGCCTATTCGTGCGAGTTGCACAATTCCAGGCTTCTTCTTGAAGACGCCTGCAGTGATCTCGAGGGTTGTCTTCAAGAGTTCCCGGTTCTTCTGGAGACGTTTCAAGGCACGCCGATTCAGGCGTTGGACAAGCCAGTTGCCGCTCAAGGCGTATGTTGCCGAGTAATGTGCGTGTTCTCCCACAACATCTGAGACTAGTTTTCTCTCCGCCTGGTATGCACGGAGTGCAGTCGCAGAGTAGTCGTTGATCTGATGGCATTGTTGGATAACCCGTGCTAAGGCCAACGCGTCTTGTAATGAGAGGTTCAGGCCTTGTCCGGAGTGTGGATGAAGAGTATGGGCGGAGTCACCTAGCAGGGCCATGTTGTCTGAGACCCAATCGTCAACTCGAACATAACTTGGCATGAAATAACCGAACCTGTTCCAAGCCTCAACATTAGAGAAGGCCTGCTCCAGCTCAGGGGCCGTCGATGTTATCTCCGCCCTGAAACTGGCGAGACCAGAATTTTTCAATTCATCGAAAGACCGTGGGCCAACACAGTGATGAACAAATGTCGCTTCCTCCGCCAATGGCATGACTCCAAGCATATGATGCGGTGCCTGATACTGTCGAGCATGACCCTCCAAACCTGAGACGGGACCGACTAGGCCGACGATGAACGAGTCCTCATACTTGTGAACCCGGACCTTGCTGCCCATCGCTGCCCGAACACGAGACTGGCCACCGTCCGCCCCGACAACTAGACGAGCAGAGATTCTGCTCTCGGCATTGTTGTTCTCGATGACGACACCAGACGGCTTTCCAGAGGTATCTCTGACCAGCTCCTTGAACCTGGCTCCCCAGAGAACTTCAACGCCTTTCCTCTCTGCTTGGTAACGGAGCATCAGCTCAAGTTCTGTACCGTTGATCGTGATGAGATAATTGTGAGGATCATCCAACAACCCATAATCTGCCTCCAACAGTAAATTACCAGTCCAGTCCCTTATCTCGAAGACTTGGACGGGTTTGCCAAGCTTCAAGGTGTCATCAAGCAGACCCAATTGGTCGACGGCGTCCAGACCGTTGGGTTGCAGAGTCAATCCCCGAGGAACAGAGTCAACATCCCTACGGGCGTCCAAGAGTATCGTCCGTATGCCTTGGTCCCGAAGTACCGTTGCGAGTGCGAGACTGGGGATTCCGGCACCCACCACGACAACATCCACATCCTGCTCCAAGCTTGGCCTACAATCCCGACTAGAATCGGAATCTGCTTAAATCATCCTTTATACCCGTTCTTTTCCGGTTCAGAAAACATGGGTAGAGTTCACGGGAAAGGTCCACTCGAAGTATACGACCCGGGAATGACGGT
>VBBA01000035.1 GCA_005888675.1 Candidatus Bathyarchaeota archaeon
AGCCTAGCGCTACTGATCAGAACGGCGGACCAATGGCTCTCACCCCTGCACAGAAGGATTTGAGCCAGCTCCCGTCCGAGTACCAAGACGCATTGATCGGCGTTATCGGACTGAAAAAATATTTCCCTGTTCGGCAAGGATTCCTGTCAAGCATCGTGAGCGGACAGACCCAGTATGTCAAGGCTGTCGATGATGTCAGTTTCTTCGTCCGAAAAGGGGAAGTCTTCGGATTAGCAGGCGAGAGCGGCAGCGGCAAGTCCACTACCGGCCGACTACTCCTAAGATTAACAGACATAACAGATGGACGCGTCTTCTTCAAAGGAAGAGACATCTCCAAACTCGCACCGCGACAGTTGAAACCCTTGAGAAAGGAGATGCAGATCATCTTCAAAGACCCCTATGAATCCTTGGATCCGAGAATGACGATCAAGGAGATCGTCGCCGAGCCATTACGGATACAGGGAATAGCAAAGTCCGAGGCGGAGATTCTGGAACGGGTCAAACAGATACTCTCGGAGGTCGAAGTGGTCCCGCCGGAAGAATTCCTCCAACGATTCCCCCATGAACTGAGTGGTGGACAACGCCAACGCGTTGCAGTGGCCAGAGCGTTCGTGGTTAATCCCGAGTTCGTCGTTGCAGACGAGCCTGTCTCAATGCTCGATGTGTCCATCCGGGCCGAAGTCCTCAATTCAATGCTTGAATTAGTCCAGAAACGCCAAGTCTCATTCATCTACATCACCCACGATCTAGCACTGGCAAAACATGTCTGCGATCGATTAGCCATCATGTATCTTGGCAAGATAGTCGAGATGGGTCCAACCGACCAGGTGATAATGAATCCACTACATCCCTATACGCAAGCTTTGATCGCGGCGGTACCTGTCCCGGACCCAGACTATCGACGAGGCAACCTACCCATATCAGGCGAGATACCAAGTCCCCTCAATCCGCCGCAGGCATGCAGATTCCATACAAGATGTCCCTATGCATTCCCTGAATGCACCACGTTGGAGCCTCCATTGATCGAGGCCGAACCTGGACACTTTGTCGCATGCCATATGGTCCACAAGTAGAACCCTCGCAACTCTCCCAACATCACACGACCCGTCTACCGTGAACTATAACCGTGGACAGATCTGTTGAAACCCTACATCCTAACCCTGGACACTTAAGATAGACTACAAACCCGCCTGGAAGAAGGGATAAACTTAAGACAGTTACATCTTTTCCATTATCAGTATAATCTTCAGCCTTGAACCCGAGAAGATTGTCCTATGCCACGTCTATCCTCATATTTCTAACACTTGCCAATAGCATGTACCTGAATGTCAAACCCGTTTCTGGGACTACGCCTACTGATCTACCTACTCTCAATACCTGGGCCCCCTACGGTCCGATGGTCAAGAATCTCCAGCTACATTACTATGCAAGCGATACTGCGGAATTCAATGGTTTTCTAGCCGGAAATCTTGATCTCACGGATTGGCCCTTGCCCGCCGCAGACTATGCATCGGTTGAAAGCAACCCAGATTTTCAATTGAGCCCGTTACAGGGAGGATTCACCATTTTCGGGATTTATTTCAACGGAGCCAGTAGCCGCTTCACAGCCAGCAAAGAATCCCCAACATCTCCAGCCAATGGTCCCTACTGGGGATGCGACTGGAACATGGGCACACAATTTACTCTCACAGAACAGACCTATGTTTCCAAATGTGGGATCAACATGCGCCAAGCCTTCGCCCACTTAATCGACCGGCCCAGGTTCGCACAAAACAATAGGGGACGACTCGGAGAAGCCCTGTTACCTATCTCTGATCCTTCACCGCTCACCCTGGACCCGTCAGGTAGCAACGTGACGGTGCAATGCTCATGGGATCCTTTGTACCCTAGTGCGTTGTATCCGACCTGTCTAGGAGCCTACAATTTTGGCGACGATCCCAGCGGCTTCCCGGCTAAAGGCAGCATAGATTTTTGTGCAGCCGCTGACCACATGATCACGGCTGGAATAGCAACCGGAAAACAAGCCGGAACATGCGTCCTGACCGGCGTCAACCCCGGCGTATTCGCTCATCCTTTACGGTTTGTCATCCGGAACCTACAACCCCGCCTCAACCTAGCAAACGGATTCATCAATGCTCTCAATCAATTATTCGGAGGACAGGCCGCGAATCCATCCTGTTTTCAGATATTTTGCTTTTACCCCGTTGTCTTCAGCGATCCACCAGTATCACCAATTGACGATTGGGACGCGTTCACCTACGGCTACAGCCTAGCCGGTGCCTATCCTGTTGACCTTTACACGTTATACTACAGCCCGTTTGCAACCAACTACTGCGGCGGCATCCAGAACGGTTTCCCAAGCAATCCATCATTCGTATGCAATCCAACACTCGACCAACACCTCAAAATAGTCGCTCAAACGATAGACGTCCCGACACTTCGCAAGGAGGCTCTAGCAGCCTTCAAGGTGTTCGGGGCGAATGCTATCGATATTCCGGTCTATACCGAGGGAGTCCGGACACCAGCGCTTACAAGTGTCGCGGGGCTCGTCAACCAACTTGGAGTTGGATATCCGAACTTCTATACACTACTCAACGCTCATCAGAACTCTGGCTACACTCCGTCTAATCCGATCTACACGTTTGGAGGCGGAGACCCGACAACACTCCGATACGGACAAGCATCACCCACAACCTACCTGAACATCTTCAATGCACAAACCGCTTGGGAGTTCAACGTGCTTGGCGAAGTATACGACACACTCTTCTTCTCGAGTCCAGTCCAACCAGGCAATGTATTCTGCTGGATGTGCAATACATTCACCCAATCCATAGACTCGAAAGGAAACGAACACTTCCTAGTCGAGTTGCGACAGAACCTGAGATGGCAAGATGGAGCGGTCGTAGATGCAAAGGATGTAGCATTCAGCCTACTATCTCTAAGAGACCTCGCCTACACTGCCGGATACAATCTAGTCGGCAAACTCCAAAGCGTCAACGTACTAAGCAATACCACCCTAGACATCGTCTTCAATGGACAAAGCATCAACTATCCAGTCTTCCTAGAAGCATTCATCATTCCGAGACACCTCTGGGAATGCGACCTAGTCGCAGAAAATGATTGTGCCGCCGGAGCCGCTGCGGTCATCGCAGCAGGCGGCAAAGTATCAGACTACACGAATGCAGGAGTCAACGTTCCATCCTCCAGTAGAACCGACCCGAGCTATGACCCGTTAACATCTGGCACATTGATCGGATCAGGTCCCTTCCTATGCCGCTCCATCTTCCCCGAAGACTTGGGCCGCATCGGAACAGGCTGCGCCAAGAACAATGACGGGACCAGGAGCAGCCAATCTCTAGGGGTCGACGCAACCATAACCCTACAGGCATACGATAGAACCGGCGAACCAGGCAATACTGATCCATTCCTGCAGTACATGCGCAGTTACAATCCCGCATGGGCAACCGGAACAGGAACATCAGCATTCTCCGGCCAATACCAGGAATTTGTATGGGCAGACCAGAACAAGGATGCACAGGTCACGATCAGTGAACTCGCTAGTGTAGGCAGCTGCTTCAACGCGTCCGGTCCAACAAGCTCGTGCAGCAATACCGCATACAACTACTGGCTGAGAAGTGCATTCCATCCCCATAGTCCAACAACGATTTCCTCAGAAGTTGCAATAGTAGCATCCCACCTAGACGACACGTACATCTATCCATACTCATGGAACCCGCCGAATCTCGACCAGATCATACCCTACGGTTGACCCGGTAACTTTTCAATCTAGGAATTAAGTTCAACCTGTCGTTCGGTACTCGACCCGGTTGCCCAGGAAGGATTTGAGATCCTCCCGTACACCCTCGACCGCGATTGCAGAGGCGTACAATTCATATTTCTTGTCCGATGTGATCAATGTTATCCTCGTCCTCCGTCCAGTCGGCTCAACCTGGACACTGACTACGCGGGGATATTCTACTGAGAAGTTGTCTCTGTGAAGCTTCAAGATACTGTCCGGCTCCATCGCGGCCATTCTCTGCAACGAGCCATCTTTCTCATGGGTCTTCTTGAAACCCTCAGCCATCTTTCCAAACAATGAATACAATGGAACGCTCCCACGTCCCAGTTTTGCTCGATGAGCAAGTATCAAACGCGACTGCGTGAAGAGCAGGAATAGATGTTCCGATCCGAGTTTCAGAAGGGCTTCAACTTCCAACCCGCTCAACACCTTCTCCATCATCTTCTCCTGCGGTCCGGCCGAGACGGTCGAGCCAGTCTTAAGCGACGAGTTGGCTTCAGACTTAAACATTGAATCCAGCCCTTGATCAGTCATCTATCACTCGTCCCCTTTAAGATAAAACAGTAACGACTCCGCCCACCTCCGGTTGAAAAACAATTCAAAGCATGATTGAGGCTAGATTCTGGCATACTCATAATATCGATCTACGCAGATAACATCGAAGAGTTCCTTGGAGAATAGTCCACAGCATCGGCGACCGCGACCAGTCACGATACTACTCATCTTAGTAATCTTCGCCTACCCGCTCATCATCCCAGTAGCGATCCATCTTGTCCCCAAGGCGCATGCTGCCAGCTTCACTCTTTACGGTCGAGTCCTCGCGCCTGCAGGCTGGGGAAGCAGTCCGACAACAGTGACCAATCCCGGCCCGACATTGGTAGTCACGGCCGGCGATTCGGTCTCGCTAAGCCTCTTCAGCGGCGACAGCGTCCAACACAGGTTCTGCGTCGACTTCGAGTCTCTCCCTGATTACATCTGCAACGGCAACGAAGTCTCAACCGAATCCCCAATCTTCACCAGTCCAACAGTAGCAACACGAGATACTTTCAATGCTCCAACAACACCTGGAAACTACACATACTTCTGCACGATCCACACGGATGCGATGAACGGAACCCTCCGAGTACTCCCACTCATAGACGACGCAGTCACAAGCATAACCACCTCTCGCAGCTTCGCCTACAATAGTGTCACAGCCAATCCCGTCCAAGTCAACGTCACCGCAACCAACCTCGGCAGTCAGACGCAATCCTTCTTCGTCAGTGCCATGGCAAACTCCACCCTGATTGGTAACCAGACCGTCACACTTGCCGCGGGTCAAACTCATCAAGTCACCTTCCAATGGAACCCGTCCACACTCGCAAAGGGAATCTACATCCTCACAGCCCAGGCCACTAAAGTGACAGGAGAGACAAACCTGTCAAACAACTCGATCACTGGACCAAACTTCACAATCAAATTCAAAGGCGACGTCAACGGAGACTGTAAAGTCGACATTATCGATCTATCAACAGTCGGAGCAGCCTTCGGCTCAAGCATCGGCAGTGCCGCTTACAAACCAAACGCGGACCTAAACAATGACAATACTATCAACATCGTCGACCTCGTCCTAGTCGCCGGAAGCTTCGGCCTATCCTGCTGATTCCGAATCCGGAAGTTTGCTCCCCACATACAATCCGACAAGTGTCCCGATCAAGCTTAGAAAGATCGCGAAGGGGAACTGAGAGCCCAGTGCCACACCAAAGCTTTGCGAAGCAACAGCACTCAACAATGCCGGATCCGAATCCGCCAAATAGGGTGGAAGCAATAATACACCGAGAAAGATGATCGACGCTTCAATATGGGCGAATAGGAAGCCCGCTATCGCATAGCTCTCGTCCCTGATCGTTGCACCGGCCCCGACTGCGGCCAAGAAGACAAACGCAAGGTCAAGTGTTGATTGGCAG
>VBBA01000060.1 GCA_005888675.1 Candidatus Bathyarchaeota archaeon
TGCCCGCCCGCATTTCCAACCTTTTGAAATCCTCTATCGTGACCTCCTTCGCAGGATTTTCCATAGAGTGTAGCCGATCGTGAATCGGTATTTTAGCCGTTCTCAGCGGGAAAACCGAAAGAAGTTTTCCGAAGACTGTCAATAGCGAAGATGGAAAGGAAGAGAAGGGCGACGAACGTCTTCGTCGCGAAGACTACATTGATTTGCAGGATCCCTCCTGGATAACCATTGACCACATGATCGGGATTCGGCGTCTGGCTTAACATTAAGACCAACCATAGAGTGAAGTTGAACAGAACTTCGTAAACAGACACACTTAGACCCAACACCCCCAAAGTGAGCAGGAGCGATCTGAGATACCCAGGCAAGTTTGTGATTCTCTTCTTGAACAATGAGAAGAAGGAGTAGCTGAAGACGATGGATGCGGCGAAGAAAAGTGTGACGGGCTTGAAGTGGAAATAAGGAGAACCACTTGGTGACGGGATCTCCAAAGGATCGCCACTAGGAGTGTTAACGAGCGCATCTCCGATAACCCTCCTCGGATCAGCGGCATACAATACAGCTACGAGGAGAAGTGATAAGCCAGATACACCTAGTAGAATCATGAAAGTTCTCCGCTCCGCCTTCGTCGAAGGAGGAAACAAGATCGACATTCTAACAGCTCATAGAAATTGACACCGCATGTTGGAAGGACCCCCTCTATTCTTTGAGTGGAGCCCAGAGGATCGTGATCAGTTTCTCCTCTGTCCCCTTATGATCCGAAGGGTTGCAGACATACACATCGCCCGGTGGTCCCGCGAATTTTTCAGCCGGCATGCTCGATAATTCCTTTCCAAATTTCGCCCATGCCTCGGGCAAACCCTTGTAGGACCCCTGAAACACATGCCATACGACCTTGCCTTTGACTCTCATCCAAGCCGGTAAAACACCAGTCTGGACCTTCCCATTCGCATAACGATCATATTCCCGATGAACTTCTTCGCATCTTGCCAATAATATTCAGCTTGAGCGGCCTCTGATGGGCAGTGAATAAAAAGCGTTCCGCGAGATTCGACAGTGAGAAATAGGTAGCCAACGCTTTGCCAGCTTCATGGTCTTGATTGTTTCGAACAGGCTTCCAGTTGCGAAGGGTCACGAGGAAGAATTCGAGCGCCGATGGAAGGATCGTAAATGGACCATAACGAAATCGCCAGGTTTCATTCGGACAGAGGTACTACGACCTGTGAAGGGAGAGCACTACGTGGTCATGACCCATTGGCGTACTAAGGAAGACTTCGAACATTGGACTGAGTCCCAAGCTTTCATGGAAGCTCACTTGAACACTCCGCCAAAAGAGGCGTTCTCTGGTCCCAGCAAACTTGAGGTCCATGAAGTAATAGCAGAGAGTCCGTCGAACCCTTAGCTTTCTAGACCTTCAGCTTGGGTCCAACAATTACGGTCGAAAGCTTGGAAGGATCCAGATACCTCTTCGCCGTCTCAAGCAGCATCTCAGGGCCAATCTTCTCGTAAAATGCTCTTCTCTTCGAGAAATAGTCTAGGCCAAGACCGTAGTAAGTGAGATTATGACTTGTTCGCGCAACTCCTTCAGTGGATTCCAATTCCATCAAGGCAGACCCAATCTGGTTCTGCTTAGCAGCGTCCAGCTCCTCTCTGGTGACCTCCTCCGACTGTGCACGTGAAATCTCCTCTCTGATCAGTCTGGTCGCCTTCTCTACGTTCTTCGGATTTACGCCTGAAAGGGCGGCCCAGTTCCCACCCAGAATTCCCGTGATTAGGAAGGATGTGGCGGAATATGCGAGGCCTTCTTGGTCGCGGACACGTTGTCCAAGGCGCCCCATGAAGCCTAACTCACCAACTATGACGTTCAAGAGGTTCAAGGGCTCATAATCCGGGTCAGCCCTTGAACATGCTATGCAGCCCATCAAAATGTCCGATTGCGACTTGTGCTCCATCACAACTTCCTTTGTAATCCCTTCCGACACCACCCTCGTCAATTGATCTTTAACGTCGCTCCTCACAACGGTCTCCTTCCGGCCAGGAAAGGTGCGAGTAGCCCATTTCCCTGCCGTTTCAGCTTCGATGTCACCGGCGAAGGATAGTAGGACGGGGGCCTTGTTGACTGTGTTGTCGAAGTAGTCCTTGACGTCTTCCCGCCGGAGTGACTTAACTGACTGAGGTGTCCCATGTCTATCCCTCCGGTACGGATGATCCTTCGGATAAACGGCCTCTTGTAGCTCCCGCAATCCTCGTCTCGTTGTGTCCTCGTCCCTCAACCGAATATCAGTCAACAATTGCTCCTTCTCCTTCTCAAGATCCCGAGCCCTGAAAGCCGGTTTCGTCAAACACTCCGAAATTACTCCAAGCACCCGTTTCGTCCATTGGCTCGTCATCTTCGCATGAAAGGTGATATTGTCCTGTGTATTCCGGAAGCTGGCGACTGCTCCCACCGATTCTAGCATGTTTGCCAGTTTTGCTGGTCCGATCTTTGCCGATCCCCGGACCAAGAGCCGTGCGGTAAGTTCTGCTAACCCAGCCTTCTCCGGGGGCTCGAACGCCATGCCCGCACGAATGCTACCGTATACAGTGAGTGTTGGATTCTGTTTGTTAGTATAGACTAGGTATCGTACGCCCTCGGTCGCATCTTGGATCTTGACCAGATTTGGAAGCTCGGTGTCAAGACCCATATCGTATCATCTAGTTTCTGATTCCGACGCATCTACAGACGGTGCGATTCTGCGGGCTTAGGTATTTCCTTGCGGCCTGCGATACTTGTTCAGGGGTCACTTTGGAGAGCTTCTCGACTAACACGTCCATCGTCTCGAAGGAGGTGACGAGTTCGAATATCCCGATAAGAAAGCCCTGTCTTGTGACGCCGTCTAGGGCGTATGCGTATTGTGCCTTCACTTGTGATAAGGCTCGTTCCAGTTCATTCTTTCCGGGTGGCTTATTCTGAATTTTGTCTATCTCGGCTAACAACAGCTTCTCTGCCCTGTCCATTGGGACCCCGTCCCAGACGGTCATGTCGAGCATGAATACGGACGGGTCGATGGTCGGCCAGAACTCGGACGATGCATAGCTCGCGATCTTTCTCTCCACCAAGGCCTTGTATAATCTCAAACTCCTTCCCGATGTCTGCCCAGGCCCGAAAGCGAACAATCTGATCCCTCCAAGGACTGAGTCCAGCATTATCAATGGGTACACGTCTTCGTTCTCGAAACTTGGCGTGTGATATGCCACTTTCAAGTAGTCAGCTTCTGAAGGAACCTTGAGCTCCACGCGCCTCTCGCCGACCTGGGCGGGCTCAGCATTGACAGGATCGGAAGGCGGCTTCTTCGCCGCTAAGTTGCCAAAATAGCCTTCAACTTTCGGAATGACCTGGGACGCGGGATAGGGACCCACGACAACAAGCACAGCATTGCTCGGCACGTAGTACCTGTGATAATAATCGACCAAGTCTTCCCTGTTAATCCGCATAATATCTTGTTTCAATCCGCCCTCGGACCATCGGTATGGATGAATCCGGTAGGCTGATAGGAACAATTCCTCCAGCGTTTGGAACTCGGGATCATTCTCATTTCCCTCTCTCTCAGAGAGCATCACGGTTCGTTCCGAGTCGACCTCCTTCGGGTCGAACGCTGCATTCGCCATCCTCTCTGCCTCGATCATCAGACCGGTCTCGATCTGATCCGCTGGCAGAATCTCATAGTACGCGGTAAAGTCCTTGGTCGTGAACCCGTTGTACTCGCCGCCTAACCGGCTTACGAGCTTGCCGATGTCCCCCTTGCCGAGTTTGCCCCCTCCCTTGAACAGCATATGCTCGACCATGTGACTGGTCCCCGTGATGCCGAGCCGCTCATTACGGGATCCCACCCGGTACAGCGTCCAGCATCCTGACACGGCCGCGTTTGGAATCTCCCTAACGAGAACCTCCAAACCATTGTCCAATCGATGTCTTGTAATAGGAAGGAGACGTTTTCTCGATAGCGGGGATGCGAGTTGGCTTGTTGGAGGAGTGGTCACTCGGCCGTCTTCTCGCTTCTAGATCGTCTCTTCGTGCTCTCGACTATGCCGTCGTATTGAGACTCGTTTATGGCTTGTATGTCAAACAGTCTCCTCGCAATGTTCGATATTTTGGCGACGGAATGAAGCCTCAACCCTTCCTTCTTCAGATTCTCCTCTCCCCCTTCCTCTCTATCTAACAGTACCAGCACATCCTCCACGACGCCTCCTTCTGCCCGGAGGCTTGATGCAGCATTCGAGATACTCTTACCACTAGTCACAACATCATCAATCACCAGCACTCTTTCCCCTGGAATCAAGACTCCTTCTACCATCTTCTCACGTCCATGATGCTTGATCTCCTTCCGGGCATACACGAGAGGCTTAGTTAGATTGTAGGCAAGGACGGAGGCCCAGACCAATCCGCCTGTGGGTATACCGCCGACCTTATCGACTCCGTCTATCTTACGGGCGTTTGTGGTCAGGAGTTTCGTGGCGGATTGGAATGCTCCCGGAAAACTCGGTATCACACGCATGTCCAGGTAGTACTGGCTTAGCTTTCCGCCTGATAGGGTGAATAGTCCGAACTTGAGGCTGCCAGTATGAAGCAATACCTTCGCAAGCTCCTCCTCTTCGACGTTGCTAGACGAGTGCATAATACCGGTATACCGTCGCGTTTCGAGCTTGTGAGTGAATAGCGATTTAAAGACGAGCTTCGCCACTGCAACATTCGATAGCTCTTGGAGTTCTGGGTACCTTACGGCACGACAGAGGTTCCAGTCCGAGTCCCAGATACGAACTTCTACCGCATCCTAGAACCTGCTAAACCTGCCGCAAACACTCCTGACATCAGTACGATGATCGGGAAGTCAATCGAGAATCCAGTAGGGAATATCTCCCTGAGCGGTCTGGTGAAGCAAGGTTCTACGATAGGAATTGCGGTCGACCCTGCGATCCCAGAGACTAGTCTTAACGCCATAGTGAACGATCTCCAATCCCGCCTCTCGAGCCTAGGCGCGATTGAAGTAAGGGTCTTTGTTCGGGCCAGACACTCATCTCAGATCCAATCTGAATGGAAGAAAATCAGTCCACAAGAGGACACATTCGTCGAGGTGGGGAGGACCACTC
>VBBA01000061.1 GCA_005888675.1 Candidatus Bathyarchaeota archaeon
CGGGATCAACCTCAAGCTCCCAGCCCTTGACATTCTTCGGAGCCTTAGAGGCATAACTGATCTTGTTCAGGATCTTTTCCGTCTGAGTGAGAAGCTGGATCTTCGTCACGGTAGTAGGTGAAGCTTCCTTGTCGGAGAGATAGTAGGGTCGGAAGCTGGAGTCCGACCAATGGAACGGTTCAAGATCGTTCGTCCGTAGAAAGGTTAGAGTTGTTCGTCCCGTCTCGTATGACGCGCCTACTAGCCAACCAGATTCATTTTCCTGAATGATGAGTACTCACCCCAACTCGACAGAATTCCTGCTGCGACAATTGACTAGGTGGCCTCTGAGAGC
>VBBA01000062.1 GCA_005888675.1 Candidatus Bathyarchaeota archaeon
TTCCTAGTAGGACGCCGAAGACGAGGGTGAGCGTTGCGAATATTGTGACGTATCTTATGAACCTCGGAAAGAGCCGTAGGACTAGGTCGCGTCGGGACGGAGGTGGAAGCTCTCTCGTGGATGGTCCAAGGACCATGGCCAGGAACATTGCTGATCCCATCCAACCGATCGCGGAGAGTATGTGTAACCAGGCAAGGATTGCGCTGACTAAGGTGGAGACCATGGATTCAGAATACCTCTCAGTGTCAAACGACCGGTGGTTGAACACTTAAGATTACTAGTCGTGGACGTGACTGAGCATATACATTGTATTGCAACCGCACGTCGCATAATGCCGGTCTCGGCGGAAAATCAGCGATTAGCAGGTCGAGGTCAAAGCTTCTATCAGGGACTCGGCAACCGGCTCTCCGTCGTGCCTGACCCCGTTTACATAGAATGTCGGTGTGCCATTGACTCCGCTTCTTACTCCTCCGAGGAAATCCTCCCGGATCCTATCTTGGTATACGTGTTGAGCAATCTCAAGTTCCATCCTCCCAGTGTCCAGTCCTAGTGACTCCGCAAACGCGAACGCCTGACGAGAATCGTTGATTGTATCTTGATGTTCAAAGAGGAAGTCGTGCATTTCCCAGAACCTTCCTTGGGCGGCTGCCGCCTCGGAGATTTCAGCAGCTGACATTGCATACTCGTGAACGTTCGTCATCGGGAAATGGCGGTACACGAATCGAAGTTTGGACTTCAGCGCTGCTTGGACTTGTTTCACTTCAGGGTATGCGGCCCCGCAATAGGGGCATTGGAAGTCGCCGTACTCGACCAAAGTCAAGGGGGCTTTTACGGGTCCGGCGATGTGATCCCGGGTCGGATTAACCGGGACGACGAGTCGGGGAAGTTGATAGTTTCTAAGGCTCTTCCGACTAGCTGGTCCGAGGAAAGTCTTGCTTGGCTTTGATTTGCTTCTAACTGGTGGAGGCGCTAGCACTTGCTAACTCTCGATTAGCATCTTCCGACGTTCTTCCCTTAAGTTCCTCTAGAGCCGAGAGAATCCCGTCGGCACCTGGATTGACCCCGTATGGCGAGAGGTACCTCCAACGGACCACGCCCTTATCGTCCAGTACGAACAGGGCCCTCACTGATTCACCTATCTTATTGTCGTAAGCTCCAAACTTTTGAGATATCCTCCCTTTAGGTTCGAAGTCTGAGAGTAACGGAAAGTTGAGCTTGCGGTCTTTAGAGAAAGCGATGTGAGACCAGACATTATCGACGGATATTCCGACGAGATTTGCGCCGAACTTCTTGAACTCTGGCATGACCATTGCGTATAGCGACAATTGATCCGTGCAAACCGGACTCCAGTCCGCAGGATAGAATGCTATGATCAATGGATTTCCTCGTAGCTCATCTAGCGCTACCTTCTGGTCGGGAGTTGATTTCAGGGAGAATTTTGGAGCCTTTCTTCCGGGTTCGAGAAGCGCATCCTTGCGCGTCTTTTGGCGTTTCATCCAAGCTCTGTGTCCTCGGCTCGTTTTATTCTCACGTTTCTGGTTTGATAGCATCGTCATCACAAGATCAGTTTGCTGTCTCTAAGAATCTATGGCATAAGTTTTTCGGTTGTTGCTGACTGGTTGAAACTACCGAACAATTTCCTTGTCGATGAAGACTAGTCCTTTGCGCAGCTTGCACTATCTAAGAATCTGTGCGCTACCACGAGTCGATTCTACTGTCGTGCCTGCAAGTCGATCGCTAAATTTCTGTCTACCGTCCCCATGCATCACTAGCCCAGCTATAACGTCCAATAACAATAGGAGCCAGTTGATCTTGCTGATGTTCCGCAGAAAGGCTGAGCCGATGTCGATCTGTCTTCTATCTACCCTGACAACTCTAAGTCCCATCGCTTCTTTGCCGATTGTCCTGCCCCACCCGGCTTCCAAGAGAATGAAATAAGCCACTATCAAAAGTGGAATGAGTCCCCAGAACCAAACCCCCCAGAAGTCGAACCTAAAGAACGACGGGCCGACGATGAAGAGTGGAATCGCGAAGGCTAGCGCGAGAATTATCGACCCCACCCCAATAATCACTGAGTCTATGATGAATGCGACAGCTCTGCGCAACCAGAGGTCCTGAACATCTCTATTAGCGGTCAGCTGATCCAGACCCGTATTGCCAGTGACATTGGTCGATGAAGCGTATGCCGGTTGCACCGGACTCCCGCATTTTCCGCAGAAGCTGACGTTAGATTGTAATTCAGAGCCACACTTCCAACAGTAGACCATTTTTTTTCTAGCCTCGGGTATCCTCAGTTCGTCTCTAAACGATTACTAAGTGTTTCGGGTCTTGATCGTTCTATCTAGTTGATTCGATCTCTCGAATCCATTCGCACTCGATCCCGGCATGTTTGTGATGACTGGCGACCGCTTCCTTGTTTGGCGCATCCAGAACGCAGTAAACCCGGTTCTCTTTCTTATTGTACAAGATGTCGTGGTGAGTTATTCCGAACTTGTCCTTCGGAGCCTTTTGTAACTGCTTCAACTGTTCGGAGGTCAGCGAGCCCATTGGATGAGTGTCGATGTATTTCGGCATGGGCCAGAGCTGGTCTCGTTCTAAATTTAAGGTTTGACGAGTCGATGTTTTGACTGGCCTGTGCAAGTAACTTCTAGTAACTACACTACGTGCCCACTTAACGTGCCCGACCGTTATATGGCCTGACGACCATTTACCCGTTCAGAACGCAAATGAATCACACAAGATTCGACAAGGAACGAATGGAACTATCTCGTGCATGGGCAATCTGGCTAAACAGAGGACTGGTCAGGTAAACGCCCGGACCGTCCGGCGCACATTATGTGAGCCGGGCGGAAAACTCCTATTTTTCAACCTATACTAGAATTTCAAAGGATTTCGATGTTATTCGGTCAAAGCGAATATGACCAGATTATTCCGTGCTGTCACAAGTATTACGAAATATGTTCTAGCCGCAGTGAAGAGAAACGATGCGCCAGAGAGACTGCAGCTGGCACAAGCATTGCTGATCAAGATACTTGCATCCGCGGTCGACCCTGGACTGATCAAAGGACCCCAAAATGATTGGGAGTACTGATTGTTGGCCGTGTCCTTAACGTAATACCCAACCAAGCCGAGTCCAACACTACCTGTATTCTTAATGGTCAGTGTTACGTTCATGCTGTTTTGGAAAATGTAGCTGGTAAGGTTGAGCGATTCCTGTCCGCTGGTGTTAGATTGAGCTAGATTGGGTATGACGATGTGAGGATTTCCAAGTGTCACTGCTCCGAGGTAAAGTCCCTTGATGCATGCGAACTTGAAAATCAGAGAGTTTAGAGGAGAATCGGTGTACAGCCCAATATGCACATCAAATCCAGCAGTTGGAATCTTGGATTGGTCGGGGCAGGGGTTGGCTGGGATCACGAGGTATGTTCTAGCGTTGCTTATTGTGACGGGAGAGGGAAAGACTTGCTGGGCTGAACTCGCACCGTACGTCCAGACGCCGCCGTACCGTGTCTGGGAACCGTTCGCTCCTAGAATTATGATGAGTGTTGGAGTGTTAGGGACATACAAGACTTCGTAAATTAGTCCCAAAGCAGTCGGTCCTTCATATTGGAAAATAACTCTCTGAGCTTGATAAGTCGGACTCAGGTAGGGTAGACCAGGCGAACCCGGAGCATACACAAGACCAGCCACCACGCCAGTGAAAACGACCAGGATAATGATCGCTAGGCCAATCTTATGCCCCAATGCTTGAATGAATGCCCGTCCTATTTGCCTAGAATATCATAGCCAGTGTTCGCGTATGCCCGAGTGTCCCGTTGCTTTCTGATGGACTTCAACGCTCAACCTGCTGCCTTCAGCCCTCGCCTGGAAACCGCACTCTGTGCATTCGAGAATATGGATTCTAGATGCCGACGTTTTGGTCGCCATCTTACTTGACAATCCCTATAGCCTCGGCCAATCATTAGCTGAAGGGGCTCTCCTCGTCATATTCTCTGTCGAACCCTCTCATTCGGTTCGAGGGTTACAATCGCACGACTTCCAGTATGTTGGCGCTCCAGAGAGGCGTAAATTTCTCTACTGGCTCTCCTCCTGCTCCGGAACGCTTACCTTCCGTACGATGCCGGGAGAGAGAAACCTGTAATCACTGTGATCACACCTAAGGAGTAGTTGAGAAGGACAGGCACATGACAGACCCTAGAATAATTGAACATGCCAAGTTCATCGTCAACAAATCCACCCGCGTAAAGAAGAACGATAATGTTGTCGTCCATCTCGATGATGACGGCATGGATCTCGAGGTTGAGATCTACAAGGAAGCTGCAGGGATAGGGGCTCATTCAATAATTATTGCGCTTCCCTCAGAGGCTTTACGAGGTGAACTGGCCAACGCTCCCACAGACGCGCTCGCATCTACACCCAAACACATTCTAAGTCTCATCTCTAGTTGTGACGTGTACATTGGGATAAGATCAGATTCGAACTTACGCTCTCTTGCTAGCACGGACCCGAGAAATCTTGCATTGTACTCGAAGGGACAACATCCAATAAACGAGACACGCTTGACTAAACGTTGGTGTCTTACGCAGTATCCGAACGAGGCTTATGCTCAAGAAGCAGGAATGAGTTTGACAGAATACCAAGACTTCGTTTATCGAGCCATCCTTCTCGACGTTGACGAACAACACAAGCGCATGGAGAAACTTGCCACTCTTATGAAGACCGCTGACAAGGTCAGATTGATCGGTGACAGGACTAATCTCGAATTCTCGATCAAAGGCAGAACTCCGGTCATCAGCGACCCAGTCCACAACGTCCCTAGCGGCGAGGTCTTCACCGCTCCGTTGGACACCAGCGCTAACGGGGAGATCTACTTCGACCTTCCAGCCATCCGGTTAGGTAGAGAGGTCAGAGGCGTCCATCTCAACTTCAAAGATGGGAAGGCTGTGGACGTGTCCGCTGAACAGAACGAGGATTTTCTCAGAGAACAGCTCAATATTGATGATGGTGCCAAGCGATCGGGAGAGTTTGGCGTTGGAATGAACCTCAACATCGACAGATTCACAAAGAACATCCTCTTCGACGAAAAGATCGGAGGCACAATTCATCTTGCAATGGGCAGGGCCTACAAGGAGAACGGGGGGACGAATGAAAGTATTCTCCACTGGGACTTCATCAAGAACATGCATCAGGGCAGGATCATGATGGATGGCAAAACCATCCAAGAGAACGGTCGATTTCTCTGGGAATCACAGGCATCAAGCCGACAAAGCAAAAGGGAGTAGCCTGCAGCCTGGACAAACCCCTCATTAACCCGAGTTCCTTCTCAACAACACTCAACCAACGCGGAAGCTCAGAATACTTTCACACTGGAGACACTTGCACTATTTGCTTGATTTCCCCTAGGAATCGACCCAGTTTCCCCAAGAGCGGTATACTGGCCACGAGGAAATATTCTGTGCGTGGCGATGAGGCCAGCCGAGGAATACTTTCTGAAATTCGAGGATTACTTTCAGCGCAAGAAAAACTCGTGATGACCAGTCCACTCCGGAACCCCTTATTCCGAAGCTACAGGAACCTTTCTTTCAGGGCGTCCCGTTCTGCTTCGAGGATCATGTCGAAGAACCTGTCAGACGCTGTCTTGGACACTCTCAATATCCGTCCAGCA
>VBBA01000063.1 GCA_005888675.1 Candidatus Bathyarchaeota archaeon
GAACGATCTGATTTTGGGCGGCCTCAAGCTTGGGGGAATTCTCGTTGAGGCGAGGTTGGTAGGAAGAAGAATCGATTTCGCGGTCGTAGGAGTTGGCATCAACCTTAACATCGTGCCTTCCCTGCTACCGCCGGGTGCGACTTCTACCTTTAAGGTCACAAAGCGTGTTCTTGACCAAGACGCCATGATGGAAGCCCTTCTGGAAGAACTACGGTCATCGTACCCTAAACTCCATGACAAGCAGCAAATTTTCCGAGACTGGTGGGATCACTGCGTCCACCAGCTGAAACCAGTGACCGTACTGGGTCCTGAGGGCCCAATCTCAGGCGTTTCGACTGGGATAGGCCCTAGCGGCGAACTACTTGTAACGACCCCCAAAGGCGATACCCGGGAGATAGCCGAAGGGACAATTCTCTCCCCTTGAAATGTTGATTTCGGCTCTAGTTTTATACGGACGGGGAATCCACCAATCCCGGCGGCTTCAATGAGCATGAAAGAACGGATGGAAGAACTTGAAGAGGCACGCGCAAGGGCGAACTTGGGAGGCGGAGCGGTGAAGAATTCAGAACAGCATTCTAGGGGCAAGATGACCGCACGTGAGAGGATCGAAGCACTAGTAGACCTCGATAGTTTCGTCGAAATAGACAGGTACGCGCTCCATCAGACTCGCGATTTTGGTATGATGGATAAACGAATTTTGGGCGATGGGGTTGTCACAGGATACGGGAAAATAAACGGTCGCCAAGTTTACGTGTTCTCCCATGACTTCACTGTGTTCGGCGGAAGCCTCGGTGAAATGTTTGCTAAGAAAGTCACGAAGATCATGGACATGGCATTGAAGACCGGTTGTCCCATTATAGGTCTAAACGATTCGGGAGGCGCTCGAATACAGGAAGGCGTAGTCAGCCTCGGGGGCTATGCAGAGATATTCTTCCGCAACGTTTTGGCTTCCGGCGTTATTCCTCAGATCAGCGCAATCATGGGACCATGTGCAGGAGGCGCCGTATACTCTCCTGCAATGACCGACTTCACTTTGATGGTCGAAGGGACGAGCTACATGTTCATTACTGGTCCTGACGTTATCAAAACGGTTCTCAATCAAGATGTGACGTTTGAGGAACTCGGCGGGGCAAAGTTGCACAATTCGAGAAGTGGCGTCGCCCACTTCTACGCAAGAGACGAGAAGGAATGCATTGCACAGATCCGTGCCTTGCTGAGCTATTTTCCCCAGAACAATCAGGACGACCCCCCCAGGCTAAGCCCTCGTAAGCCAAAAGGAGAGGCTAGCGAGCTAGATGGACTCCTGCCAAATGATTCTGATCGGCCATACGATATGCATGAGATCATTACTCGGATTGTGGACGGCGGCGAAATGCTGGAAGTGCAACCGCTATATGCACGAAACATCATCGTCGGTTTTGCAAGGCTCAACGGTTACTCAATCGGAATTGTGGCCAATCAACCAAAATACCAGGCGGGAGCTTTGGACATAGACTCTTCGACCAAAGCCGGAAGATTCGTCAGGTTCTGTGACGCTTTCAATATTCCAATACTCACGCTCGTAGACGTTCCCGGATACATGCCTGGAATTGACCAAGAACACGGCGGAATCATCCGACATGGATCAAAACTACTCTTCGCCTATTGCGAAGCCACAGTTCCGAAACTCACTGTGATCATCCGCAAAGCATATGGCGGGGCCTATGATGTTTTGGGCAGTAAGCACATCAGAGCAGATGCGAATCTCGCTTGGCCCTCAGCCGAGATCGCTGTAATGGGACCAGAAGGCGCCATCAATATAATCTTCAGACAAGAAATTGCGGGCGCAAAGGACAAAGAAACAGAAAGAGCCAAGTTGGTAAAAGACTACAGGCAGAAATTCGCGAACCCATACATCGCTGCCGAGCATGGATACATTGACGACGTAATCAAACCGAGCGAAACTCGTGAAGTCCTTATCAGATACTTGGATCTTTTGAGGACGAAGAGAGAGGCGAGGCCTCCAAGAAAACATGGGAACATTCCCTTGTAAAGTCAGGGAGTCCCCGTGTTTAGGAAAATACTGATTGCAAACAGGGGTGAGATAGCACTCCGGATCATGCGGACATGTCGGAGACTGGGTGTCAATACAGTGGCAATTTACTCGGAGCCGGACGTGACCTCAAAACACGTCTTCTATGCCGATGAGGCCTATTCCATTGGCCCAGGGGAACCCTCTCAGAGTTACCTAAACATCCCTAAAATCGTTGAAGTTGGCAGGAAATCGGGTGCAGAGGGTGTTCATCCAGGATATGGCTTTCTCGCAGAAAGCCCTTCTCTGGCTGCTGCGGTCGAGGATGCAGGGATGGTTTTCGTTGGACCCCGGGCCAAAGTACTGAGCAGAATTGCAAGCAAACTCGAGGCCAAGAAGAGAGTATCTGAAAACGGTGTTCCGACAATACCGGGCTCGACCAAGGAGCTAGAAAGCGTCGAGCAGGCCGAGCAAGAAGCCAAGCGTATCGGATATCCTGTATTGATCAAGGCGGCCTACGGTGGGGGAGGCAGGGGAATGCGGGTGATCCAGAAGCCAGCAGAACTGAGGCGGATGATAGAGATTGCGAGCACCGAAGCGAAAAGTGGATTTGGCCGTTCGGGTCTCTATATTGAGAAGTATCTCGATTCTCCACGTCATATCGAAGTTCAGGTACTCTGCGGCTCACGCGGGAAGAACCTGCATCTGGGCGAGCGAGAGTGCTCTATGCAGAGAAGATACCAGAAGATCTTGGAAGAGACACCATCGCCAGTCGTGACGCCAGACGAGAGGAGGCGCCTGTGCAGGCTTGCACTGAAAGCCGCTTCCACATTCGGGTATGAAAACGCTGGAACCGTCGAATTCGTACGTTCGAAGGCCGGTGAATACTACTATATGGAACTCAACAAGAGGATCCAGGTTGAGCACCTGATCACAGAACTCGTAACACGGGTCGACATTGTAGAACAGCAGCTTCGAATTTCGAGCGGCGAAGGCCTTGGGCTGAGCCAAGACGAGATAGTCCCGGCCGGTTGGGCGATCAACTGCAGAATAAACGCCGAAGACCCCGAGATGGGTTTCGCTCCATCTCCAGGCCGCGTGACCAAGTACCTGGCTCCGACTCCACAATGGGTAAGAGTGGATACTGCGTTGTACGATGGTTGCAACGTTCCCGAGTTCTATGATTCATTGATCGCGAAACTTGCCACTTACGGATCAGACAGAATGCGAGCCATCGAATGGATGCGGTTCGCCCTAGAAGAGATGATCGTCGAAGGCGTCAAGACAACCATACCTGTACACAAGACGATAATGTACCATCCAAGCTTTGTGAAAGGAGAATATCACACTCAATTCTTGGAAAAGATTCTCTCAAGTTGGAAGCCAACCTCAGAGGTTTCTTTAGAAGAAATCGCCGCAGCTTACTTGACCGCCGCTAGTGCCCTTTCACAGAAGCTAGTTGAACAAACCGGGCGGACGGGAACGACCGGTTGGAAGGGGTCGTTGAAGTCAACAGAGAGCATTTCCAAAGGGCCTCTGTACATCGAGGGACTGTAGGAATGGTCGACATAGTTGTCAACGGGTCGACATTCAACGTCGAGAAGAGGGGAAGGAGCAATGGCGAGATAGAGCTCGTAGTGAATGGAAAACCGGTAGTCGTGAATAGAGTTTCGTCATTTGCCGCCGATTCTTCGACCCAACTCCTACGAATCGGTCAGCGATTGCTTCTTTGCAAGGTAGCTGACCAATTGAGCGAGGATTCGATCGTCACATGGATTAACGACAAGCGACTCCTCGTCGAGTTGTCGACCGGCCAAGAAGCCGACAGTCGCGAAAGAGCCTCCCTCGTCAATACTGGTCCAATATCCGTCGAAGCACCGATGGCCGGAAGAATCGTGGACGTGAGGGTTTCTCTTGGCAAGGAGGTTCAAGAGGGTCAATCCTTGATCATCTTGGAGGCAATGAAAATGGAGAATGAGATCGCGGCGCCGAGGAATGGACGGGTTCAAGAGGTCTATGTCCATGTAGGCTCGGTCGTCAAGACCGGCGACAAACTCCTCGTATTAGACTAGCTTTGCTTAGTGACTAGTTGCACTCCCTGTGGACGGTGACTTTTTCGAAGCTAGCTTTCCTGAAGCAGAGGCAGGAGTCTTGTGTAATAGTCGAGGCACTCGGGGTTTACGAGCGCTTCCTTGTTTGTGACCGGTTTGTTGTTCACGATATTCGTAACGGCTGTCTCTACCTTTTTCATGTTGAACGTGTAGGGAATGTCGGGTACCTGAAGGATCATATCCGGGACATGCTTTGGTGATGCCTCCCTCCGTAATGCCGCTCGAATCTTCTCCTCCAACTCCCCGGAGAAACGCTCCTTGGGAGCGAGTTTAACGAAGAGGATAATCCGCTGGTCGCCTTTCCAGTTCTGGCCTACCGCAAGACTGTCCTCTACTTCGGATAGCTTGTCGATCACATTATAGATCTCGGAGGTGCCGACCCTGACTCCCGAAGCCTTGATCACCGCGTCGGACCGTCCGTAAAAAGTAATACCCCCGGTGTCGCTGTGCATCATTACATAGTCTCCGTGTCTCCACACATTCTTCCCTTTAGATCGGAAGTACTCGAAATAGGCGCCGAGGTACTTCCTGTTGCCGGGGTCATCCCAAAAGTACAGGGGCATCGAGGGTGCTGGTGCCTCGCAGACCAGTTCTCCCATCATGTCGACAATGGGTCTTCCATTCTCGTCGTAAACATTGATCTTCATCCCAAGCCCTGGCGCCTGTAGCTCTCCGGCATAAACGGGAAGGATGGGAATTCCGCCCGCAAAGCAGCCGTTGATGTCAGTTCCGCCGGAGATAGAGTTGAGGTGCAAATCCTCCTTCACCTCATCGTAAACCCACTCGAAACCCTCCGCCGAGAGAGGAGAGGCCGTCTGTGACATCTCCCTAAGAGACGAGAGGTCGTAATTCTTGCCGGGTTTGGCTCCGATGCTTCTGAGATGGTTGAGGTAGCTGGCGCTGCAGCCGAAGAAGGTCGCTTTCTCTTCTTGGACCAGCCTCCACATGCTACCCCAGTCTGGATAGTTCGGATTTCCATCGTACAAGATGAGGGTAGATCCGACTGCGAGACAACTCATCAACCAGTTCCACATCATCCAACTGGGCGAGGTGATGTACATGACACGATCAGTTCTCTTCAGGTCGGCGTGTAGCAACACTTCCTTCAGCTGGTTAACCAATAATCCAGCCGCACCTTGAACTATGCACTTCGGCTTACCTGTCGTGCCAGAGGTGAACATGATATACACTGGATGATCGGCCGGCAAAGCGTGAAGGTCTCCGAAAGCGACAGAGCCTGGGACGCTCTTCCAGTCTGGCTTGTCAACGCGGGAATCGATCACCACCCTCTTGAGTGAGGGCAGTCCTCGGACAATCCTCTCGATGCTGGGTAGCATGTTGAAGCCCCTTCCCCCGTAGACATACTCGTCAGCGGTGAACAGGACACGGGGCTGGATCTGGCCCAATCGGTCTATGACTGCGGTGGGGCCCAGTTCCGCACCACAACAAGCCCAGACCGCCCCCATGCTCGTCGTGCCCAACATTGCGATGGCGGCTTCCGTAATATTCGGTAGGTAACCGGCAACCCGGTCTCCAGGGAGGACCCCGATTTCTCGCAACCAGTCTGCAACGCGTCCGGCTTCTCTGCGAAGCTCGGAATATGTCATTCGTGATGAGGGTCCGTTCTCGTCTCTTGAGATGAAGGCGACTCCGTCATTGTACCTGAGCAGGTTCTCTGCAAAATTCAATCGAGCCTCCTGAAACCATTTGGCACCGGGGAACATGGTCAGGTCGTCTACGACTTTCTCATACTTTCGAGATGACCGTATACCAGAGTATTGCCACACTGCAGACCAGAAATCCGGGATCTTCGCAACCGACCACCTGTACAGTTCTGGATACGATCGGATCCGTAGATTGTATGATTCGTTGACCATGTGCATGAACTGAGTGATATTGGCCTCTTTCACCCGCTTCTCGCTTGGTGTCCAGAGCTGCTTTCGTCCCTTCACTTTCCACACCCCTTGCAACGTATGCAGTACTGGATTGATAATCTAACTGGGTCTAGGAGCTTGTTGGAGAGCTTATAGCCCTTTGAACGATACGACTTCAAGCAGACACGGCAATGAGGATTATCGAGGTCCAGACTTTCTGTTGACTGTTCAAGATATTCGGTTGTTGCGGGACGGCTACTTCACACTAGACAAGAGCTTCCTAGTATTCGGAAAGTATCAGGGCGAAAAGTACAAGGCCGCGTTGAAGCCATTATTGATCAGAACCGAGAAAGAGAATATTCTCGTCGACACCGGGGTCGGTGTCCTTCCGCCCAAGTACAAGGGCTTTGAAGTTCCTAGGAAGAACGAGGAGATGTTGGAGTATTCATTGTCGAGACTGACGTTGAAGCCTGCAGATATTACACTAGTAGTGAACACTCATCTGCACTTTGACCATTGTGGAAATAATAGACTCTTTCCCAACGCGAAATTTCTGGTTCAAACAGACGAGGTGCGTTATGCTTACCACCCGGATCGTTTCATGAAGGTCAGCTATCTACGAGAGTTTTTCGATGTAGAAGGTGAATTCTTACCAGTCAGCGGACCGTACAAGATCGAGGATGGTGTGGAAGTTGTTCCAACCCCGGGTCATAGTATCGGACACCAATCGGTTATCGTCAAATGGAGAGGCAGAAACGTTGTCTATTGTGGGGATGCGGCGCCATTGCCGGAGAATATCGAGCGCAGAAACATTACCGGAATGATCTACAGCACGGCACAGGGCTTAGAATCGATTGATAAGTTGAGGAGGATCGAAAGTCCCTACTACATCTACTCGCATGACAATGCCCAGCTCGACCTCAAGCTCTAGTTCGCAATCAGTATGACCTTGCAAAGTACACCCTTTTTGCAGAGGGAGAGTGACAATAGAGACATTCTCCGTTTTCGCTCTGGTCGAACGGGACAACTCTTACCGTTGCTCCAGTTTCCTTCTTGATCTTGAGCTCGCAGGCTTCCTCGCAGAGGAAAACCTCTATGAAACCTCCGCGCTGGTCGAGGATCTTTCTGAAGGCCCCCATATCAGATGCTTTGCTGGTCAATTCCTCCTTCAGCCTCTTCGCCTTCTGGAACATGCTCTCCTGTAGGTTGTCAAGTAAGTCCACAATTCGCTTCTCGGAATCACCCCTTGCTATTGCCACGCGATCTCCTGT
>VBBA01000064.1 GCA_005888675.1 Candidatus Bathyarchaeota archaeon
CGATCTCGACTTATTTTGCTGTTTCTGCGTCTGATGTCTTCTTGGATTTTCTTCGGAACGGATTGCGCATCCTATCTTTCACCTTTGCAGATGGAACGGTTTCGCTGCCTATAGGTGTTTTGAGGTACATCATACTCGTCATGCCTCTTGGATTACAGAAGAAAAGCCTACTATGGACGCGTTTCGCTGGGCGGAATAGCTATTCTTCTTGCCGAAGTCTAACGCTCTGTGTGAGGATGCATAGGAGCCGGATGCAAACGGCTAGGCTGCGGGCTTCGTGGGTAGAGGTGGCAAGCGCGGTTTCTCTGGGCCCTCGTAAGTGATCAGGTTCTTCGACTCGAGAATCTCCTGAAGCTTATTCACTGCGATGTGAACCTGAATCTCTTTCTTGGCCCCGGTGCAGACCAGTTTGCCGCTGGCGAAGATAAGAATCACAACCTTCGGCTCGTCCATACGGTAGATAAGTCCTGGAAACTGTTCAGGTTCGTACATGGTCTTCTTCAAACCATAGACCACCTTCTCCAGATCAATGTGGCCGCCTAGGCCGGCGGAGGCGACAATGTTCTGGATCACAATTTCCGGCCTACCGGGGATTACAATCCCGTCCCTCTTTAGTTCGTCAACCACTTTCAAGACCGCCTTATGAGCTTGGCGTTCAGATTTTGCGCCGGTGCAGACCATCTTTCCTGAGCTGAATATCAGGGTCGCGGTCTTGGGCTTCTTCAACCGGTAAACCAAACCCGGAAACTGCTCTGGGCGGTACTCAACCCCCGGAAAGACCCGAACGATCGCGTTGAGGTCAATCTTCTGCTTTAATGTCGCTGAAGCGACAACATTCTCAATATTGATGAACGCCCTACCCTTATCTGACAAAACAATTCAACACTCGAACCTGAAAGCGCAAGGGATCGGGTCCCACCACGCTCCTACCCCCGTCGCTTATAGGCACGCTTCCGTTACAAGCAATAGAGTTAGGACACTTTTTCAACTAGCAGTGACACCGCGATTGAGTTGGGGAATCCAACCCTCTGTACACCTCATTAACCTCGAACATAGAGTTGCTTTTTTGATGCCTTCATGAGTTGTAAGTCAAAATCTAGCCTAGGTATAGGGAAACTGGATGTCGAAATGTCCTTTTGAGCATGACAGGAGTATTGGGACTAAGGTTGGTAGAGGAATGAGCCGCATTCAGATTACAATTGCGGGTCACAATGACCGTTGTACCTGTGACTGTGAATGGTGTGCCAGTAAGAAGAAACAGTCTCGGTAAGAGGATTTCATAGAATCAGCTGAGCCCATTGCTCTCGTTAGAGAGGACCCCTGTCTTTAACCAAATCGCGGGGTCACCCGGAAACGAGTTACAAGTCTACGTTATTGAAACCGGAGCTCGTTCTTTCTTGAATCCTTTCCGGAATCCTTGGTACCAGTTCTCCATGTCCGGTGTGATGCTCGGCTTGATCCGTTCAATAGCATCTCTGAAATGCTCCGGGGTAACCTCCTTGACTTCGATGTTTTGCCGCAATGCCACAAGGCCCGCTTCGCGGCAGACTGCTTCAATGTCGGCTCCCGAATAGCCAGCGGCCCGGGACGCCATCTGATCCAATTCCACATCTCTGGCAAGGGGCATATTCTTGGTATGAATCTTGAAGATTTGCAGTCTTGTCGCATGATCCGGTGGGGGAACGTAGATGAGTCTGTCGAACCTTCCAGGCCGGAGGATCGCGGGGTCGATAATGTCTGGTCTATTGCTTGTTCCTATGACGACCACGTTTTCTAGGGACTCGATTCCGTCCATCTCTGTCAAGAGTTGGCTTAGCACTCGATCCGAAACGTCGGCGTCGCCGCCTATTCCTCGGCGGGGAACCACTGAGTCTAACTCATCAAAGAAGATGATCGAAGGCGCTGCCGTTCGTCCTCTCCTGAAAACCTCGCGTATACCCTTCTCAGACTCACCGACCCATTTGCTGAACAGCTCCGGGCCCTTGATCGAGATGAAATTGGCTTCTCCTTCAGTGGCCACAGCTTGGGCCAGCATCGTCTTACCACATCCAGGTGGTCCATACAGCAGTATCCCCTTCGGTGGCCTAATCCCGACCCGTTTGAACACCTCAGGCTTGTTCAGAGGCCACTCTACAGCTTCCTGCAGCTCCTGCTTCATTTCGGTCAAACCGCCCACGTCGGTCCACTGGACGGACGGAACCTCGATGTAGACTTCCCGCATAGCTGTTGGCGTTATTTCGCGATATGCCACCATGAAGTCTTCCAGTCTAACCTCCATCTTTTCCAGAATACTGCTTGGTATTCGTTCGTCGAGGTTAACGTCGGGCAGGTATCTTCGCAGAGCCTTCATGGCGGCTTCCCTGCACAGTGCTGAGACGTCGGCACCAGTATACCCGTGGCATATGGCAGCTAAGCGATGAAGGTCAACATCCGAGCCCAACGGCATAGTTCGAGTGTGAATCTGCAAGACCTCATACCGGCCCAGTTTGTCAGGTACTCCAATCTCAATCTCTCGATCAAAACGTCCTGGACGTCTCAGCGCCGGATCAATAGAATTGGGCCTGTTAGTGGCCCCAATTACTATGATGTTGCCTCTAGCGCTCATTCCATCCATCAGAGAGAGAAGTTGGGCTACAACTCTCCGCTCCACTTCACCAGTTACTTCTTCACGTTTCGGAGCGATTGCGTCCAACTCGTCGATGAAAATGATGCTGGGCGCAGTCTCCAAGGCCTTCTGGAAAATTTCTCGCAACCGAGCCTCTGACTCGCCGTAGAACTTTGAGATAATTTCCGGTCCAGATATCACGTAGAAGTTCGCGTCCGACTCGTTAGCCACACCTTTGGCCAGCAATGTCTTGCCACAACCAGGTGGACCGTAGAGAAATACGCCCTTCGGAGGTTCGATTCCCAACCTCTGGAACAGTTCCGGATGGCGTAGGGGAAGCTCAACCATTTCCCGGATTCTCTGAATCTCTCCATGAAGCCCACCGATATCCTCGTAAGTTACAATGGCAATCCCCTTCCTCTCCGGGGCGATCTCACTCATCACCTGGACAACTGAGGATTCTGTAATCTTTACTGGTCCGTGTGGGCGGATCCTAGTTGAGATAAGGGGTACTGCGCTTCCAAATATGCTGAGTAAGGTCATGTCTCCTTCGACGAAGGGCATGCCCATGAAGCGGCGTTTCACGAAGCCCACGAACTCTTCGTCCACACTTAGCCGCACGTCGGTTGGGGCGAAAACCATGGTCAGTGCATCTTTGACCTCGGCCTTCTTTATCGTAACATATTCGTTGAGTGCCACGCCGGCGTTTCTCCGGAGCAATCCATCGATACGGACTATTTCCTTGCCCTGGTCTTCCGCGTAGGCCGGCCATGCTACGGCTACGGTTGATCGTTTTCCGTGAACTTCTACAAAATCACCGGCCGTAATCGAAAGTTTTTGCATCGTCTCATTGTCCATCCGTACCTTTCCATGACCTACATCCCGCTGATTAGCATCTGCTACTCGCAGCTGTACATCCTTAGGAATCATTGTCATTGTAACACCATCTTGCTATTGACACAGTCTCGGAGAGGAGAAGACGGACTGGCGCTTAGGAGGCTGCTCCTGACCTATGCCTTCTCCGGGTCATTTCTCCTCAAATACTTATCGTCGCTGTCGAGGGCATCCCGCTCTTCCAGCAACTTTTTGATTCCCTAGGATCTGCCCAATATTGAGCTTCTCGAAGGCATGCATTCCGAAAACACAGAGACTCGTACAAGTCAAACTGAACGGACATTAGACTGAAACATAACAGCAATAACTCACGATGATCTCATTTGCAACGGACAATAATAGACAGGCTCCAACCTTGTTAGCGATTAGGTGTCTGATACGTCACTCTTGGGATTTTCCACGCTACAACCGTAGAGAATGTAGGAGATGTGGTAAGCGTCAGGACGGACACTATGGAGAATTCCTAGATATGGTGTGGGTCAACCATGAGCGAACCCGGTAGCCATTAAAGAGCCGTTGAGAAGAGGATAGTCCCAGTCGTAGATCACTCCTTCTGTTCAGTTATCGTTGACCGAGGATTGTCCGAGCCATGATAGACCTAGACCAAAGAGGGTATATGTTACAGAGTAACTTCTTTTGTTGCAGATATCGATGGCTAGATTACTTGAAGACATAAAGAGTGCGATTGGGACGGGTAAACTTGCCAAGCTCTTCACTCCGGGCAGTGTTGCGCAAGTAGTCAAGGGCTATTCTCACAACACGTACACAACATTCTTCGCACAACACGTGAAAGGCAATCCGTGGGGCTACCCAGAGTACTTTGAGCTGCATCCAGATGGAAAGTACTCCATTGTGGAGGAAAGCACGAAACCCGAATCACAGTCCCAGTCCTGATTGTCCGGGAGCCTATCTGGGGACTAGTTTTTTATTGCAATTCTTGGAGTCCTAAGGCTTATTAAGTTAGGTCTTAATTAGATAGTCACTTAACAACTTGTCCATAGAAGACACGAGAGAAGCATTGTGAGCCAGCAATTGTTCAGCGCGCTCGCCGACCCCACAAGGCGCAACATCATAGAACTACTCGCAACGAATGGTCAAATGGCCGCCACAGACATCTACGACAACTTCACTGTAAGCCACCCAGCAATCTCACAACATCTCAAGGTCTTACGCGAAGCAGATCTGGTGCGTCTGGAAAAGAGCGCTCAGAAACGAATATACAGCCTCAACCCCGACACGATGCACCAAATCGAAGACTGGATTAAACGAACGACAGATCACTGGGACCAACGATTCGAGCAGCTGGACAAGGTGTTGCAGGCGGAGAAACGAAGAACGATCAAGAAGAAAAGGAGGTGATTGAATGGCTAGAAACAAAACAGAGGTCACCGCAGAGCCGGGGAAGCAAGAGCTCTTCATAGTACGCGAGTTTGACGCGCCACGAGTACTCGTCTTCAAAGCATTCATAGATCCAAAACTGTACGTGCAATGGCTTGGACCTAGAAAGTACAAGATGAATCTGGAAAAGTTCGAGCCTAGATCCGGAGGGATGTGGCGGTACACGCACACAGACGAGAAAGGCAACTCATTCGGATTTCACGGCGTGAACCACGAAGTCCTGCCACCCGAGAGACTCATCGACACTTTCGAATTCGAAGGACTGCCCGAGAAGGGACATGTCAGTTTGGAGACGGCAAGATTCGAGGAACTACCCGGAGGAAGAACTAGACTCGCCATACACTCCGTCTTTCAGTCAGTCGCCGACCGCGACGGGATGGTTGGATCAGGCATGGAACAGGGAATCAACGAATCCTTCGAACGTCTCGACGAGCTATTGGCAAAAACCTCAGTCCCTTCCCTAGTCTCGGCACGAGCGTAAACATCCCTCCCCAGTCTTTTTTCTGGCTAGGGTACCGACAAGTCCAGACGTTGGTGGCAGATCAGAAATGAATAACC
>VBBA01000100.1 GCA_005888675.1 Candidatus Bathyarchaeota archaeon
AACTTGTTCAGATTGCGGCAAGGAGACGGAAGTCCCCTTCAAGCCGTCGCAAGGCAGACCTGTCTACTGTAGGGACTGCTACCAGAAGCATAGAAGATTCTAGATAACACAGGAAGAACTACCGCAGCAATGGTTGTTGCGGACCTTCCAATCAAACTAGTCCATGAAACCCGGCTTTTCTTCCGGGCAATCTTTCTCTCACACTGTTCCAAACCTGTACACGTGTGAGTTACAATCGGGATTTCAGAAGTCCAGCACGAACATGGTCACTTGTTATCACCCTAAAGGTGGGAGGTGAGTTGTGACGACAACAAGTAAAAGAGGTTCTTTCGGAGGTTACGGGATCGAGCTCGATTCCAATCTTGCCTCAGTTCTCGGCGGCAGGGAAGGCCAGAAGGTAACTCCTTCTGACATGACAAAGAGACTGTGGCAATACATCAAGCGACATAACCTCGGCAAGAAGAACTGACCCGCTCCTTTGATAGACAGGTAACTCTGTCACAACAAACCTTCCCACTTGTGGCCCAAGTTTCTTGGCCAATCAAAATTCCGTCCAAGCTGCAGGTTTACATCCTCTCCAGAAAGAGAATGCCGAGCTCTAAACGGTGGGCACCATCTCAGAAGAAGCCGAGTTACATCATACTTACCGGGCCCGAAGCGTAAGGTCTCAAATCATGACAGTCATCCCAACTGGAACGAAGAATACTCTACAGGAACTTTCTAGGGTATTCAACAAGCTCGCAACTGAGCTTACTACAGAGCTTAGCCGCGTAAGAAATGAGATCGAGAACCTCCGGAAGGAAATCCACAGGCTAAAGTCCAGTCCTGCAAGCCAAAGAACAAGTCATTCTTCAAAATCCTCAAAAGGTTCTGGAACAACGGTCAGGCCGCGTGGTCAAAGGAACAGATCGACATCTCACGAGAAGAAGAATCAGGGCCCAGCTCTGCCCAAATCAGACTCCGAGTACATTTTCCCACGCGAGCCCTTCAATCCTCCCACACCCTCGGAACCATCACCACCTTCCAACAATTAGCCTCTCGATTTTTCCACTCACGAGTTTATTCTTCGACCTTCTTCAACAGCCCCGTCACAGGGAAGCCAACTGTTTGTGGAACGGCTATCTCGACATGAAGACTTTAGGCCTATTCTTTGTCGCGACCGATCGACCAGTGTAAGCGGCCATCCCGGATCTTTATCATCAACCTCTGTAATGTCTGATAGGCGATACGGGCCGTTGAATCACTCCACTTGAAATCCTCAGCAGATCCGGACGGTACCTTACATAGTTCGTCGAGTCGCCAGCAGATCTCTATGGCTCGGGAATATACTTCTGTGCCAAGCCTGTCTGCTCGCTCTTTCGAGGTCGTCATTGGGAGAGGAGCGATAGGGTTGGTCAACAGGAGATTTGGTGCACGTAACCCACGAGGGGGTCGGTTCCGTTACAGCGTCGGATAAGAGTGCTCCCATGAGACTTTCGAAATTGGCCTTATCAACAGCATCCCTTCCTCTTCATGAACAAGGTATTCTGGTTGGGAGTGATGCTCACTCCGATCATTCATCGCGAGCAGACAACTCTCAAGGCGTTGAAGAACAAATCCTTCGCAGTAGACGGTAACATCGAGCTACACCAGTTTTTAGCACTAATCCGAAAACACGATGGCAGCCTCTTCACCGACAATCAAGGACATGTTACTTCTCACTTGATCGGATTGTTGACAAGGACTGCAAGGCTGGTTGGTGAGTACGGGATGACATTGATCTTCGTTTTCGACGGCAGATTTCATCCTTTGAAGCGAGCAACAATGGAGGAACGAAGGAGAGCACGGGAAAAGGCCGAGGCTGAATATGCGAGCGCGATAAAACGGGGCGATGCTGCCTCAGCATGGGCGAAGGCGGTCATGACCGGTCGAGTAACGGGTGACGTGCTTCAGGATGCGAAGAGACTCTTAACACTCATGGGAATTCCATGGCTCGATGCTCTCGAAGACGCTGAGGCACAGGCGAGTCAGATAGCGTCTAAGGGTGAGGTCTGGGCTGTTGGTGGCAAGGATTACGACTCGCTACTCTATGGCGCCCCCATCCTAGTCAGGTATCTGACGATAACCGGGACAGAGTACTTGCCGTCCCAGCATCGAACCAGAAAACTTCTTCCAGAGATCATTAACCTTAGAGAGAATCTTCAGATTCTAGGGATTACGAGAGAGCAGCTTGTCGATCTCGCGATATTGATTGGTACAGACTTTGATCCAGGCATCAAAGGCATTGGACCGAAGAAAGCATTGGCACTGGTGAGGAAATATGGCCGAATGGAACAAATCCCTCAAGAGATAAGGGAAAAGTTACCGGGTAACTTTGATGAGATCCGAGAAGTCTTCCTCCGTCCAAATACCGTCCAAGACTACAAATTGATTTTTTCGAAGCCGGACATCGATGGACTAGTAAGATTTCTCGTAGAAGAGCGTGGGTTCAATAAGGAAAGGGTTGAGCACGCAGCAACTCATCTGCTTGAGTCCTACCATAAGCACTCAGACACAAAACTCGGGGCCTGGCTCGCATAAGCGTAACACTTCCAGCTCGTTCTCCAACACCTTTCCAGAAACTGGCGGAGCTATGTCAGAATCTCGAACAGACAACTAAGCGCGGTGAAAAGACTCGATTGATCGCTGACTTCCTCAGATCCGTAGACCCCTCAGAAATCTCCGATGCCACGCTCTTCCTAGTCGGCAAGCCCTTCCCAGAATCAGACCCAAGGGTGTTGGAGGTCAGCTATGCCACGATCTCGGAAGCCTCTCGCAACCTAGGCCAGACGAGACTTTCAGAAGCGCCGTTAGCAATCCACGACGTGTTCAGAACGTTCGACAAGGTATCGGAGGCAACCGGAGCCGGGTCTAGAGTAAGAAAACTGAGCCTAATCCAGACACTCCTCACCCAAGCGAGTCCGGTAGAGTCTGAATATCTCGTACGGATGATGTTTGGAGAGATGAGGATCGGTGTGGTCGAAGGAATAGTCCAAGACGCGATCAGCCTCGCTTCCGGCGCTCCGAAAGAATTGGTGCGCAGAGCAAGCATGCTGCACGGTGACATTGGAGACATTGCAAAGATCGCTATAACTGGGGGTCCAAAAGAATTGCAACGGATCGGCATCCATCTCTTCATCCCAGTAAAACCGATGCTCGCTGAAATGGCCGAGACATTGGAAACTGTCCTCAGGGAGCACCCCGATGGAAGCGCGTTTGAGTACAAGCTCGACGGTGCTAGGATTCAGATTCACAAGTCTGGAGACAAGGTCAGGATCTACAGCCGGCGACTAACAGACGTCACAGACAGCATCGGAGAGATTGTAGCATTCGCCAAGACCAAAGTCGACGCATCTGAGTATCTCATCGAAGGAGAAGTTGTCGGAATAGGAAAGAATGGTCGACCAATTCCCTTTCAAGACCTAATGCGGCGATTTCGCCGCGTCCATGAGATACAAGCTATGACCGAAAGGATTCCGTTGAAGATTTACCTCTTCGACGCACTCTATGTGGACGGAAGAACGTTGATCGACGAGCGATACTCGGAACGATGGGAGATCTTGGCCTCCTTGGCAGGTGAGGATTATCTGGCCCCAAGGATAGTCGAGCAGGACAAGAAGGAGATCTCACGGTTCTTCGATCTCGCGATCAAAGAAGGTCATGAAGGATTGATGGCGAAGTCCTTGTCTAGCAACTACTCCCCTGGCGCGAGAGGCAAGAAATGGTTCAAGCTGAAACGGGACGACAAACTCGACATCGTAATCGTCGCAGCAGAGTGGGGAAGCGGCAGAAGAGTGGGATGGCTCAGCAATTATCATCTCGCCGTTCTGGATCAAGAGACCGGAGAATACCAAATGATTGGGAAAACATTCAAGGGCCTGACTGATGCAGAGTTCGATATGATCACAAAACGGTTGCAGGAATTAAAAACTCATGAGGACAAATGGACCGTTTACGTCAAGCCTTCAATAGTTGCCGAAGTGACATACAACGAGGTCCAGAAGAGCCCTCGCTACAAGTCCGGCTTCGCCTTGAGGTTTGCGAGGATAACTAGCTTCAGAGAGGACAAGTCCCCAGAGGATGCCGATACGATTCAGAGACTTCGACAGCTGTATGAAAAACAATTCGAAAAAAAGTCTAGACTAGAATTAACCTAATAGGAGCTTCTAGCTTGCGTGTCGGCGTCCTGTTTAGCGGTGGGAAGGATAGCGCCTATGCAATCTGGCTACTGCAGCATCAGGGATGGGAGATACCGGTCCTAGTTACTGTACAACCCAAACGGCCCGAGTCCTTCATTTTCCACTATCCAGGCATCGAATCCACTAGCTTGCAATCCAAAGCCCTAGGGATAGATCAAGTATTCATCAGAGAAGAAACATCTGGACTCGACGAACTGCAAAATACGCTCTCTCGGGTGAAAAGAGATTACGGGATCGAAGGTGTAGCTACGGGAGCCGTGGCGAGCGATTATCAAAAGACCCGATTTGACCACATCTGCGACGGCACCGGCCTGCGAAGCTTCAACCCACTATGGCATAAGAAGCCAGAAACAATTGTTGACGACCTTATCCAAGCTCGTTTCGATGCAATCATCTCCGGGGTTGCGGCTCGTGGTTTGGACAAGTCATGGCTAGGGCGGCACCTAGACGCTAACGCGTGGAAGGAACTGAAACAGCTATCGCGCCAGTACGGGATCCACTTAACCGGCGAAGGTGGCGAGTATGAATCATTCGTGGTGGATGCGCCGAATTTCAAACATGCAATAAGGATAGAGAAGACTCGCGAGGTTTGGGACGGTCAGAGTGGCTACGTGATCATTGAAGAGGCATTACTGATCGACAAGATCCTTAATTGACTTCGTAACCCCCTGAACCACTTCAGAAGGATCAAGGGTTCGAAAATCCCGATTCAACATTAAGACGTTGCCGTTAACAATTGTTGTGTCGACGTTGAACCCGTTCGCAGAGTAAACGAGGTCAGATACTAGGGTCCCGGCATTATGAACTGGGACCATGTTTGGGTCTCGTAAATCAAGCAGCACAATATCGGCCATCTTGCCTGGTTCCAAGCTACCAATCATCTTCTCCATCCTCACACACTTCGCCCCATCTATGGTCGCCATATCCAGTACCTTCTGAGCAGGCACGATCGTAGGATCCCACCTGTACGCTTTGTGAATCAGTGCGCACATTTTCATGGTCTCGAACATGTCTAGGCTATTGTTACTGGCAGGCCCATCCGTCCCCAAGCCTACTGGGACGAAGGCGTTCCACATCTCCGGGACAGGGGCTACCCCACCGCTTGCCAGCTTCATGTTCGAAACTGGACAATGAGCGACCCGAGCACCTCTCTCTCCTAACAGTTTGACTTCGCTCTTCGTCAACCAGACCGCATGAGCCGCAAGAACTCGTTCGGAAAGGAACCCGATCTTGTCCAAGTAGTCAACAACTCGCGCTTTCCTATTATCCTCCGACTTTGCTTGCTCTCCGCGGGTTTCCGCGACGTGTATTCCTACTATGGTGTCTTCTTTCTCGGCGATCTCCTTGGACCACAATAGAGTGTCTTGATCGCAGGTGTAGGGGGCGTGGGGTCCGAGGATGAATCTGATTCTTGGCTCGCCCAGTCTCTTAACGTACTGCAATAGTGCCAAGGTCTTCTTCCGATCCTTCTCCTTGTCCGCTTTGTTAGGAGGATCTATTATCCCGTGCGAGAGCAAGCCTCTCAGTCCAGCCTCTTTGACCGTGTCCGCAACTCTCTCCATGAAGAAGTACATGTCAACAAAGCATGTAGTACCCGTCCGAATCATCTCTAGGCACCCAAGCAATGCTCCCGAGTATACCATGTCAGGTGTCAACCGTTTCTCCAGTGGCCAGATCTTCTGCTCAAGCCATTCTTTCAATTCCAAATCGTCCGCATACCCCCGTAGCAATGTCATAGCCAAATGAGTATGCGTGTTGACTAGGCCAGGGATCATCACTTTTCCGTGACAATCCATCGTCTCATCCTTTCTCGAGGAAATTAGGTTTTGACCGATCTCGATGATCTTTCCGTCATCAATCTTTATGGATGCTTTGTGAAGAACCCGCCTCTCAGGGTCTTGCGTGACTATCCAATCGCAATCTTTCAAGACCAGAGGCAGATTCAGCACGGGCTCCAAGGACTATTCGATGGTTGCATGATGTCGCATGAGTTCCTTCTCAGACCTTCCAAGTCGATACATCAATTCCACAATCAAACTATCGAGGAATACGGTGCACGCGATTTCGAATATGGTGCCGAGCGGTGCCAATGGTTCATGCACTCCGGTCATCTGCCGAGTGAAGTAATCGGTCTCCTCCGCCACCTTGGTCCGTCCTTTTACCTGTACGACGTGATCCGCTAATCTTCCTAGGTCACTCTTGGGAAAGGAGGTGATCGCGACTACGGTAGCGCCAACCTCTTTTCCTATGGTTGCAGCGGTCACTGCCAGCTTGGTCGTTCCCGACCCTGAGATGGCTATGACGAGGTCCCCTTTTCCTACCGCTGGAGTTATTGTCTCGCCTAAAACATAGACTTCAAAGCCAAGGTGCATTAGTCGCATTGCAAAGGCTCGCCCGATTAGTCCGCTGCGGCCGACTCCCATGACCAATATTCTCCGCCTTTCGGCTTCCACGAGAAGATCGAGAAAGCGATTGACTTCGGATTGTCGCACGTGTCTAAGGGAGTCCTCAATGGTCCGGATTATCTCCTCGAAAGCTTCTTGGTATGCACGAAGCGAGTTTCCTTCTCTTCGAGCCAGTTTAGCCTCTAATCCTCCTCTTTCAGCCTGACTTGCGCCTGTTTCCCTTTCTCC
>VBBA01000101.1 GCA_005888675.1 Candidatus Bathyarchaeota archaeon
GCAAAGCCTCAACCGTAGAAGCCGCCTTGGTCGTAGCTAGTTCAATCGGCTATCCTGTAATCGTCAGAGTCGCCTACACTCTTGGAGGCCAAGGCTCTGGAGTCGCACATAACGACAAGGAACTTCGCGAGATCGCGCGGAAAGGACTCTCTTACAGTAGGATCAGACAGGTTCTAGTCGAAGAATACTTAGATCACTGGAAAGAGATCGAGTATGAAGTGATGCGGGACAAGGATGACAATTGCACAATAGTCTGCAACATGGAGAACCTCGACCCGATGGGAATACACACTGGCGACAGCATCGTTGTCGCTCCATCCCAAACCCTCACCAATAGAGAATACAATCTCCTACGGGAAACAGGTCAGAGTGTTGTCAGGGTCTTAGGAATAGTTGGAGAATGCAACGTTCAATTCGCGCTCAACCCGCAAAATGAAGAATATCGAGTTATAGAGGTCAACAGTCGACTATCCAGAAGCTCCGCACTCGCCTCGAAGGCCACAGGCTATCCGATAGCGTACCTTGCTGCCAAACTCGCGCTAGGCTACACGCTCCCTGAGTTGTCTAATCGGATCACTGGCGTCACGACTGCCTGCTTCGAGCCCAGCCTTGACTATATCGTGGTGAAGATGCCTCGCTGGGACTTTCAAAAGTTCGCGAACGCAAGTCACGATATCGGGACCCAGATGAGGTCCGTCGGGGAGGTCATGGCAATCGGGACGTGCTTCGAGGAGGCCTTGCAAAAGGCCGTGCGGATGCTCGATCTTGGGAGAGAACTCACGGATACGGAGGGGCTTGCCCGAAGCACTAAGAGGCTACAGGAAGAACTCAAACATCCCACCGATCAAAGAATCTTCTATGTTGTCAAGGCCATTCAGTCCAAGATAGGAATCGAAGAGATAACAAACCTAACCGGAATAGACGGATGGTTCCTCGAAAAAATAATGGGGATAGTGGAATTTGACAGGCAACTGCGTCGAGAAAAGATCAGTCCGGATATTGTGAGAAGGGCAAAGCAGCTCGGATTCTCAGATCGCAAGATCTCTGAAGCGACAAACCGGTCAGAAGAGAATATCAGGAAATACAGACTTGCGAATGGAATAGTGCCTTGTGCAAAACAGATAGACACACTTGCCGCAGAATGGCCAGCCAAAACGAACTATCTCTATCTGACCTACGGAGGCACCCAGGACGATATCCAGTACCCAGGCCAGAACAGTCTCATCGTCTTGGGAAGCGGATGTTATCGCATCGGATCGAGCGTAGAATTCGACTGGTGCTGTGTCAACATGGGCGTCGCGCTGCGAAAAGAGGGGCGGGAAGTGATCATGATCAATTGCAACCCAGAAACCGTCTCAACAGACTTTGACATACTCGACAAACTATACTTCGAAGAATTGACTTTCGAACGTGTGCTGGACATTATTGAGAAGGAACAGCCTGACGGTGTCGTTGTCAGCGTAGGTGGGCAGATTCCAAACAGCCTGGCGAAAAGACTGGCGCCTTACGCAAGTATTCTCGGCAGCTCGCCGAACAGCATAGATAGTGCCGAAGACCGGTCGAAGTTCAGCCGGCTACTCGACCGTCTTCGGATCGAGCAGCCTCGGTGGAGTCGTCTCGAGACGCTTGGTCAGGCGGAGAAGTTTTCGGAGAGCATAGGGTATCCGGTCCTCATTCGTCCATCCTATGTCCTGTCTGGCTCCGCGATGAATGTTGCTTACGACAAGAATCAGCTTGTTGGGTACATTCGTCAGGCTGCGAAGATATCCAGGAAGCATCCTGTTGTGATATCAAAGTTCTATGCGGGAGCGCGCGAGGTCGAGGTTGACGCGGTAGGCGACGGGACCTCAGTCTTCATCGGCTCCATAATAGAACATGTGGAGAATGCTGGAGTGCACAGTGGGGACGCCACAATGAGCATTCCCACCCTAACAATAAGCGAGCATGTGAAGGATCGGATCAGAGACTATTCCAGGAGGATCGCACGAAGTCTCAGGATAAGAGGCCCGTTCAATATTCAATTCTTGGTCAAGAACCAACATGTGCTCGTCATCGAGTGCAACCTGCGCGCCTCGCGCAGCATGCCGTTCGTCTCCAAGACAATAGGTGTCAACCTGATGGAACTAGCGGCGCGAGCAATGCTTGGTCAGAAAGTGGAGGATACAGAAGGGACACCAGGTTCCTGGTGCGTGAAGGCCCCGCAATTCTCGTTCATGAGAATTGACAAAGCCGATCCTGTGCTAGGTGTAGAAATGGTATCGACTGGTGAGGTGGCATGTTTCGGGACGAGCTTCGACGACGCCTTCGTGAAAGCATACATTGCCAGCAACTACTATTTGCCACAACCAGGCGATGGTGTTCTAGTTACGATGGCGAAGACTCGGAAGGAGATTCTCCCGTACGCAAGAATGCTTGCAGACAATGGCTACCGACTCTTCGCAACACGTCACACGGGAGAAGAGTTCAGTGAGAACGGGATAGAAAGCAGGACGCTCTACAAAGTCAGTGAGCGTAAGAAGCCGAACATCATCGACAGTATCATCAACAAGGATGTCAAACTCGTAATCAACATACCCACGAGCAACGGAGACATTACATCTCAGAAGATCCTGAGGGACGAGTACATGATCAGGAGAAAAGCGACCGAGTACGGTATTCCCGTAATAACGAATATTGAACTTGCAAAAACGATCATCGAGTCGTTGACAAGACGGAGTGGGTCAAGGGAAAGGGCAGCATCAGGGGTCCTAGCCAGTCAGCAGAGTTCTGTTGCAAACTCAGGGCCTAAGAACATCGAGAAGATAACAATCCCTGCTACAGCCTGACTCCCTGTAGTCTACTAGTTCTGACTAACGATGCTGAGAATTTCCGAGGAACAAGTTGAAGGATCTCTCGATATTTCCACGTCCATTGACTTAGCCAGAGACGCGTACAGGCTGCAGGCTACAAACAAGATTCTGAATCCAAGCCGAGCCCTGCTGAATGTGCCCGGAGGAGCCTCGCTCTATTGTATGCCCGCCCATGTACTCGGAAGCAAGGCTATTGCAGTCAAGATCGCGAGAGTCGCGCCCGACAATGTTGTCTCGTCACTCCCGTCGACACTGGCAACATTATACCTGTATGATTCGAAGACCGGAGAATGTGTTGCCGAGATAGATGCAGAGGCTCTTACAGCCAAAAGGACCGCAGCTAGTACAGCTGTGGCTACCGACGAACTGGCACGGGAGGATTCAACGGTCTTGGGAATCTTTGGCACCGGCAGACAAGCTGAAGCCCACATACCCGCCCTCATGCACGTCAGAGAACTTACCAGGATACTCGTGTACTCGAGAAATACTAAGAAGCTAGCAGAATTCGCAAGCAATGCTTCGAAAAAGTATCACGTAACCGTGATCGCTGCAAAGTCATCACTCCAAGTTCTAGAATCCTCTGACGTGCTTGTGCTGGCGACTAGTTCATCGTTGCCTTTGTTCGACGGTCGACTCGTCAAACCAGGCACACATGTGAATGCAGTAGGTGCAGCTCTTCCTACCACTCGAGAAGTCGACTCTTATCTCGTTCAACACTCTATTCTGTTCGTAGACTCCAGGGACCAAGCACGCTCTACCTATGGAGACATATTGATCCCGATAAAGGAAGGCGTGATTGAGGCATCCCACATACGCGGAGAACTAGGTGACCTGTTGATACGACCTAGACTGTTCTCCAGGAGGAAGGACGACATTAGCCTCTTTAAGTCAGGGGGAGTAGCGGCATTAGACGCCGTTTTCGCAGAGCACCTAGCCAAGTTATCTAAGAACTAATATTCATCCGTGTATTATGTACGTACGAAATCGGAGGGTTGTTGAAAGTGCGAGCTGTTTTCTTGGACGCGCCTGTTAGGACCCTCCATTCGATCGAATAGGAACGAGCCTATTCTAGGACTCGGGTCTTGCAAAGTCTTGACTAGAGATTCGGCTGGAAAGTAGGCGTATTTTTCATCCCTACCCAGAATGGAATTGTCAGATCGAGAGTTAGCCTCGACACGGAGCTTTTGGAAACGACGTCAGCTTCGAGACGGCAGAAGAATTCGATGAACTATCCCGGTTACACTGGAAGCCTAAGGCCAGACCCCTACGATTATATCATCACCCAACAGTCCCCACTATTGGTTGGACGTTCTTACGATTCATTTTAGCAAGTTGGGGTAATTGGTATCCTCAATGGGAACGTATGGTGACGTCGGTCGCAGAAGCTGAAGACTTGGGATTCTGGGGTTTCGTCATGCCGGACCATTACATGTGGGGGAGAATGGGTGGAGATGCAACGTTGGAAACATGGACGGCTCTGGCCTTTCTCGCTGCGAGGACGAAGAAGATTAAGCTCGGTACACTCGTGACCCCCATTCCATTTCGTCCGCCCGGAATACTGGCTAAGACCGTCTCGACTCTGGACATCATCTCGAATGGTCGAACAGTGCTAGGCGTCGGAGCTGGCTGGTCGCCGACAGAATTCGAAGGCTACAGCGTATGGGACCCTCCCAAGATTCGAGTGGAGAAGACCGAAGAGGGGTTGCAGCTCATTCTGAAGCTTTGGCATGAACCCAAAGTGGACTTCAACGGTAAATACTATCACGCGAAAGAAGCGGTCCTTGAACCTAAGCCAGTCCAGAAACCCCATCCCCCACTGTTATTCGGTGGGACCGGAACAAGAATGCTGAGAATGGCAGGAAAATATGGCGACATATGCATGATATCACCCTTCGGAGAACGCAATCCCGAAGAGGCAAAGAGGATTGTTTTGAACGA
>VBBA01000102.1 GCA_005888675.1 Candidatus Bathyarchaeota archaeon
CGCGATAGACATGCTTGTTCACCGGGTAGTGATCAAATGGGACAAGAATGTGAATGAGTTGCTTCTGACAGAATGAGTGGGCAGATTCTGACTCTGAAAACTGTATCTTTGAACTGGCGACCTTATACTTCTCAAGAAGCTTTAGCAACCCTTCCAAACTTTCGGCCTTGAACTCTTCAAAAGGAAGGTGTGGAGCGGCTCTTTCCGCGATCTTTGATCTTGTGCCATGCTGGAGCATTCGGGTGCTGAAACCCCTATCGAGTTTGATGTGATATCTCTAATACAATGCAAGTTT
>VBBA01000103.1 GCA_005888675.1 Candidatus Bathyarchaeota archaeon
GTGAGATCTTTTGTCGGTTATTAAGCCGACCTCAGTGCTGGTGGTCAGCCCATTGGCTCGATTGTCACCTAGAGAAAATAGCAATGAGTCTCCCCCGTGGGTTGCGGGGCGAGTCAAAGACAGGGCCCGATTCGCAGTCTTAGCGAAGGCGATACTGGAGAATCCGGACAGTCGCCAAAAAAGAGAAGGCGGTCTACGAGTTATTCGTTGCTAGTCGTGGGAATGCTCGTATCCAGGGGTTGGGTGAGGAAGGTATGGAAAGGTGGATAGGAACGGACTATTGTTAGGCGCTTGGATAGGGTTAGAGTCAACACCGTCCGCCAACAGCCCGGCTGCGCCGTCCGCTGTAAAACTTGGATCCACTAATGGGATTGTCGCGCCGGCGACTACGCGCAATTCAATATCAATGACGTCATCGGCTACCCTACGCCCGTTCGGGAACCCGGCCACATCTCCCCCTAAGAGTCCCAAAGGACTTGGTTCGTTGGTCCTTGGTGGGATTGCCATGTTCAGCCGTAGATAGTCTGCCTGTACGGTTCCTGTGAAGTTCTGGAACTCTGGGACGACGCCGGAAGGTACCCCGGTAAGCAGAATAGCGACCAGGTCCGCTCGAGCCTTGCTATATCCTGCCAGGTTTGGAAAGACGCCTGGGTAGAGCACAGGAAGGAGTTTCTGAAGTTCTGGGGACTGGTAGTACTGGAGGAACTGGGAATCGAAGCGGGGATGCACTGTGTTCCAAACGTCCTTCTTTCCTAGAGGAATTATCACTTCATTTATCAAAGGCATTCCAAGCCGTGACACCTGGGTGAAAGGTCCAGTCTGAAATCCATAGGAAGATGCGTCTTCCTCGTCGTCATCGTCCTCATGACTGTGCAGGATCGCGGCCTTCCTCCGACTAGCAGATGCCCATATTCCAACGACAGAGTCCTTGCTAGATGAGTCATCTGGGTTAGAACCGTTGCGACTAAGAAGTTTCTTCGGCACCTGCAAAGCGATGGTGTGAACGCTGAATCCCTTTGTGGTGTCAACTCCGGCTGCTTTCGGTGTTGGTATGAGGTGAAGGTTTTCGAACGGTCTGAGTGTGGCCAAATCGAAGATCGATCCTAGGTCGACAAAGAAGGCCTCGTCCCTTTGGCCAGCGAACACCTTAGAGCCATCGTCAAGCGTCTTCACCGCAGAATTCGCCAGGTCCGGATAACCCGGAGTCGATCTAGGCCCAATATTCACCGGTGGAGTGGGCAGGTCCTTGGCGAGAAGTGTTGATTTGCCTTTTCGTCTAGCTCCCTGAACTCTTGTGATTCTGTAGATCTGCTTCATATTCCAGGCCGGGTCGTCTAGGGATTTTATCTGGCCGGTGTTATACAGAAAAGTATCAGGGTTGCCAATCTTAGTCGAGAACGTAAACTGGTAGGTTACATCTTCGATTCCATCGCCGTTGTTATCAACCATTATTTCGTACAATACATCGTCCCCGAATGTGTTGAAGTTGGGGCCGCCAGCAGGCTCCTCTAGCGGTATGTAATTCGCGAGTATTGTTACAGTATCAGGAGAGTCTGGACTGACGAATGCATACAAATCCGTGTTGTCGGCAACTGGGTCCTTAGATATTTTCGGGGCTTCCCTATGCGACGTCATTTTTTCTAATTCCCTACTCCGAGTCTTCCGGCAATGAGTGCGGCAAGTAAGGGATCCTTAACCTTAATCGAGTCCTGTCCATTCATCACTGTAACCTGATCACCTCTAACCGTTGCGACAATAGGTTCGGAACTATTGCGTGGAGCAGCTGGTTGCGACTTGGGTTGCTCCAGCGACAGAGGTAATTTCCCCATAAATGCAGCGGCGCTGGCGGTTACTGCTGCGGCTCCGACGCCAAACTTGATAAAATCTCTCCGGGAAATTTTGGTCGATGCCTCTTCACTCGTGACAGGTTTTGCCTTCTTCTCCATCTTCAATAACAATCGATTTTTCATTCACGTCGTGAGTTTGTTCTTAACAGTTGTTCCAAATCTTTCCGGAATTGGGCCCACATATATCCACAGATAGATCCGGAATCTGTTCCAAACTCCGTTCCTTGGCCAATACTCTTCCATCGTTTCTCGCGCCCGGGAGTTGGACCGTCCGGGCAGCGTCCGCTATTTCCAAGTCACACGAAGCAGGTTTGCAAGTGCCAGTGTTTCACCGAGATTCACGACTAGCATGTAGGACGAAGCTTGGTCTACGAAGGATGCTGCGGACGCCACGTTCTGGAATAGAAACAACCAGAACACGATTATCGCCAAGTTCAACATGACGAAGAAGGCTCCGAACAGTACGAGGCCCATAGTGAAAGAAGACTTGGTCTTTTTGTACGTGTCCAGGTAAATGGCCAGGAGAACGAAGGTCAGGGCGATGTTTGCGAAGGCGACGACCGCAGAGGCCCAGAGTGCAAGCGCCACGAGTCCTCGCCCTCAGTCCTTCTCAATAGTGCTTATCTTTCTTCCTCCAATTCTACTCCAAATCTCGTCCAGGATTGGAAGTGCCTCCTCCATCTTTGGTGTGAGTAAGAGAACGGCTCCGTATGCCCCCTTTTTCGATGAGACTACGAGTCCGTTCTCATCTAGAATCCTAACATGATGTTGGATCGTCTTGTAATCCACTCGAAGGGCTTCCGAAAGCTGGTGAGCGTTACAAGGTCGCTGCTGGAGAGTCTTGATAATTTCCGCTCTCATCGGTCCGCCTCGCGTACCACCGAGAAGATACCAAAGAAGGCGTCTCAGATGCCTCTCGCCATACAGAGGACCGGAATGTGGACCAATTGGGTCGGTTGCGAGACTTTTTCGCAGAGGAAGAGGGAATCTGTCAAACAAGGCGCTACCGACCAGCTTTGCTAGACTGCCATCTTCTAAATGGAACAATCTCCGACTCCCTACATTCTTCACGATATAAGATTCTTGGGATGTAGGATATATCTCGAGGAATCATTGTTTCGTGTTTCCAGAAACTCCTCAGAACTTGACTTTTGAGAGGTCCCGTTTTTCAAAGCCTTGACCGACCGCAACGACCGCAAAATACTCCTCCCGCATCTATGGGACCATTGCAAAATGCACACTTCAGGAAGTCTACCCCAAGCCTTTGGCTCTCCGCCGGTTGTTGCTTATCGTATCTCCTCGCTACAAGCAAAGCTCCTTCCATCAAGAGGATTATGGGCGTGAATAATAGGATGTCCGAAACCGGGTTCCCATCCGGTGTAACAACCCCAGTGAGTACGTAGACAGCGATATAGAGATAGAGCCTATTCTTCGTGAAGAGCTTCGTACTGACAATGTTGAACTTGACAAGCAGGACTAGGAAAACTGGCAAGGTGAATGCCAGACCTGATGCTACTGTCGTGAAGAATACTAGGTTGTAAAAATCGTCGATCCTTATCAGCGAGATCGCACCAGTGAATCCGAAGAAGTATAGAGAACTCCAGACAACCAAGGGTGTCATCACAAAGAATCCAAACAGGGTGCCCGCCAAGAATAGCATTGAGAATCCCAATACGAAAGGTGAAGCAGACCTTCTCTCACTATGGGTTAGGGCTGGATTCACAAACTTGTAGACCTCGTAAGCCAAAACGGGGACCGTCACAATGAATCCGAAGACGGCAGATGCGACAAAATAGAGCATTATCGGCGCCGTGAAACTTCCAGCAATTAGCTGGACATTTGGAGGGAGTATTCGAGTCCTAATTGCTTGAAGAACGTCTGAAATGAATGGTCGGTACAAGCCAAGCGGGTTGGCAAGGAATGACGTGTCGCCGGGAGCCATGAGGAAGAAGGTTGTAGCAATAATGAATGCGGTGACCCATACTCTGACCCTCCTAGAAAGTTCGGCTATGTGATCCCATAAGGGGACGGCTTGCTTTTCCTGCAAAGGCGGGCAGAGTCTTTGACGAGACTAGTTCTTTGGTTGGGCGGCCTTGACTATGTCGTCCTGAATCTCTTGTCTAGTCTTTCCCTGAGTGTTTATGCCTAGCCGCTGCGCAACGTCAAGCAGGGGGTCCGAGGATGCAACATCTGTTCTGCCTGCGGTAGGAGGTCGGGTGAATCCTCTTGATGCCTCGTCAAACTCTCTTCTTGCCGAGCCAAGAGATCTGGCGAGGTCCGGAATCTTCTGTGGACCCCAGATTAGTACGACTACCAGCACGCCTACAGCCAGAATGGTTGTCCAGTCCAAGGGTAAATCCAGCACTCTCGACAGCCTTCCTTCAGTATAATCTTTTTCCCAAATTCCTTCTCGTGGAACCTGCCCAATATTCGAGGAAACCTTATTCATCGGCCCGTTTTTCGCGGAAGAGTCAGGGCATAGGAAACTGAAGATAGTCGTATGCATCCGTCGCGTCCCAGACACCGCTACACGGATCAAGATCGCCCCCGACAACAAGTCGATCGAGATGACGGATGTCGAATACGTCATCAATCCATACGAAGAATACGCGCTAGAGCAAGGCGTCCAATTGAAGGAAAAGTACGGTGGCGAAGTAACGGTGCTTACGCTTGGACCCGAAAAGTCGACTCAGATGATCCAGAAAGCCCTAGCATTGGGGGCTGACAACGCCATTCATCTCAGGACTGCTAGTTTTCCGGACGATCCAAGTGCCGTCGCCAGAGCACTCGCAGCAGAACTGAAGGATCGCCAGTTCGACGTGCTGCTGTTCGGAAAGAAGGGTGTCGATGATGACAATCACCAAGTCGGCGAAATGGTGTCCGAACTACTCGGAATCCCCTGCGCCACCCAAATTGTCAAGCTCGATATCAAAGATGGTAATGCCGTTGCGGTCCGTGAAGTCGAGGGCGGTTCAATTACGATAGAGACTAGCCTGCCCGCTGCCTTTACCGGCGAAAAGGATCTCACAGTTCCAAGATACGCGTCCCTGCGAGAACTTGTGGCAGCACGGAAGAAACCTATCACGGTTAAAGAACCAAAATCATACCCCGCCCTTCTCGAAACGGTCTCGATGCAATATCCTCCACCTAGACCCCAGGGTCGGATAATCGGCAAGGGTCCTGGGGCGGTACCTGAATTGATCAGGGTGTTGCATGAAGAGGCCAAGGTGATCTAGACACTATGGTCCGAAGTCCGGTCCTCGTGTTCTCAGAAACATTCGGACAAGATTTCCGGAGGGCATCCCTCGAAGCAGTGACTGAAGGAAAAAGGATCGCAGGACTGCTCAGCACAAGCCTCGTAGCCGTGGCAATTGGCTATGGAATCAAAGAAAAAGCAAGCCACCTGGGAAAGTACGGCGCCGACAAGGTACTAGTTGTCGATAATCCCGATCTCAAGACTTACCATCCAGACTACTATCGAGCGATTGGGCTGGAAGTCGTTCGCAA
>VBBA01000104.1 GCA_005888675.1 Candidatus Bathyarchaeota archaeon
TGAAACTCCTCTCTGGAACTCAAGGAGTTGGAGTCATGAGAGTTGACGATCCAAAAGATGCGCGTCCGATAGTTGATACTCTTGTGGAGTTGAAACAGTTGATCTGCGTCCAAAAATATGTTCCCAACCCGGGCGAAGACATCCGTGCATTTGTCGTTGGGGAGAACGTCGTCGCAGCTATGCGACGATTGGCACCTCCGAACGAGTGGAGGAGCAATATCCACCTCGGAGGAAAGGGAGTTGGATACAAACTGACAAAGGAACAAGAGGATACGGCACTCCAAGCGTCCAAAGCATTAGACGTGGAGATAGCTGGTGTCGATATGATCCAGTCCACCGATGGAACTTACGTGATCGAAGTGAACGTCTCACCAGGCTTCAGAGGCTTGTACGAGGCGACAGGGATCGATGCTTCGGACGCCATAGCAGAACACGTTATGCAGAGAATGAAAGGATAGCTGTAAAGAGTGAGAAGGAAGAAAGTCGGACTCGTAGAGAGAGTGCGCGTCTCTGGACCGAAAGGTGCGTTCTGGATCAATGCTAAGATAGACACCGGGTCTGAAAGGACAAGTCTAGATTCGAGACTAACCCGGAAAATCGGGCTCGGTCCAGTACTCGGATACGTAAAGATCCGAAGCTCTCACCGGGACACGTCCATGAAGAGGCCCGTGATGAAGATCAAATTGGATATTGCTGGCGAAAAATTCACACTGAACGCCGGAATTAATGACAGATCAAGATTGAGATACCGTGCAATCATAGGAAAAGATGTTCTCACAGCCGGACACTTTCTGATTGATCCCGCCAAACCCAAACCCAAGCCCATTCACAAGAAGCCCAAACCCTGAACAACAACTACAACGTTTGACTAAATTCCCCGTGAGGAGTAGCAAAACTCCTCCAAGAAGAAAGCTAACGCTGGAACAATTATGCCCGAGCTATTTCTCCGAAATGCTCGTACCCACGCGGCTTGACGCGAATCCTCCGACCCTCGATCCTCGCAAATACTCCACTTCCTTTGGTAACTTTGCCAACTGGGATGAGGGATGGTACAGCTCTCAATGCCGATGGCCATCCTGCCTTTCTCACCGTCACTACCAACTCGTATTCTTCGCCCCCATACAGCGCTAGATCATAAGGTGAGAGGTTATGCTTTCGAGCATAGTCCACAGTCTCCATCGAAACAGGAACATTGTATAGCTCGACCCTCACACGTCCGAGCCTAGCTACTTCATTCAGGCTCCATGCCAGTCCATCACTTGAATCGATAGAACTCGTGACAGCTCGCGTTCTCGCAAGTCGTATTCCCTCTTCCAACCTCGCCCTAGGCCTCCTAATCGCATTCTCTAACACCGGAGAAGCCGCCCCACGCCCGTGACGTTCCTTCCTAAGCAACATTCGCAGGCCAGCGGCTGAATTTCCAAACTCGCCCGTGACAGCTACGATATTGCCACTTTGAGCGCCCCTCCTGGAAACTAATTCTCCCGGCTTCGTGTATCCAAATCCGGCTACGTCTATCACGATATCCTTGGATTCGTTAGTGTCACCCCCCACAATTGGGCAACCATATTCGGTTGCTCCCTCTGCAAGGCCCCGTCCGATTTCTGACAGCTGCCTCGTGGAAATACTTCTCGGCAATCCGATGGACACGATCAGGGCCTTGGGCCTGACGCCTTTCGCCGCGAAGTCACTGACTGTCGACACAATTGATTTCCTGCCAGCCTCTGAAAGAGTCATGCCTGGAGGGATGTCAGTGCTCCGAACCAGCATGTCACCCTTGACGATTATCCAAAGTCTCGGAGAGATTGGGACAGCTGCAACATCATCTTCATACCCGAGTGGGAAATCATGCCGTCCGTAGATCCTAATCAAAAGTCTGATTGCTTCTCTTTCTCTAAGCGATTCCAGTTTCTTCCTCAATGCTCATCTGCCAGTTGATGGTAGGAGTTTTAAGGGAAAGTTCCCCGCCCGGTCTGATCGGTGCCTCGGTGGCTCAGCCTGGTAGATGCATCTCGCACCAGAGAGCATCCGCCTCGTAAGCGGAAAGACGGTGTGACCATAGATCGTCCCGCAGGGTCGCGGGTTCAAACCCCGCCCGAGGCTCCAATAAAGCCTGTGAGGATACCCAAGTTAGAGAGGGACGGACTTTCGCAACGCAACATTAAACAAGCATAACCGATTCCAGCTGGTTTTCTAAGGATGGCCTTCATTCCAGACTATGCGACTGTCGTTGCGTCTTTCCTTCTAGCGTTCAAGGCGATCCTTGTCGAAGGGAGCGAAGTCGCGATCCTTTCCCTCGCAACTGTAAAACAACTTGGTAAGCGTAACGTCCTCCTAGGGGTTGTGCTTGGAGGCCTAGGCTCAGTGGTTACATTTCTTGTAATAAGCCAAGTTTTCGTCCTGTTACGCGGAGTGGCCGACTATCTTGTCAACCTGATCACAGGAGTAGTGATTCTGTACTTCTCCTATAGATTCCTTCGAGGCTTCGTCAAGTACCACTATCGTGGCAAATCGTTCCGGGTAAAAATGGAAGGCATGGCACACGATGTCGTTGAGAAGGACATAGAGCATATGCACGGACAAACACTTCCGACTGGAGAGATTCCATTCTCACTCGCGAACTCTTCGCCGGTTCTGACAATCACATTAACCGAGGGTTTTGAAGCCAGCCTTGTTGTCGCGGCGGCGGGAGCATTCAATTTTGAATGGACCCTCATAGGCGCGATTGCAAGCTTAGGACTCTTGATCGTGGTCTCAGCCATATCATACGATTACCTGATCAGACTTCCGCGTTGGGCACTCGACTTGTTAGCCGGTTCGGTCCTACTCACTTTCGGTCTATTCTTCCTAGTCTCCGGAATCCTGCTAGCCCTTGGCGTAATCTCGTAAACCGACTAGTTTAGCTGGCCCAGCCGGCAGGTAGAATCTGAAACTCTCGTCCAGCACTCTGCCTCTGGATCATCCAATTAGGATACATCTGACGAGGCTTGGTTAACTCCTCCAATTGGTCTAATTGATCCTTGGTGAGGTTCACGTCTAATGCTCCTAGATTCTCGTCAAATTGCTGAAGCGTTTTCGCTCCGACAAGAACTATGTGACGCTTCGATAGCAACCACGCAATCGCCACTTGCGCAGGCGTCACGCCTTGCTCCTTCGCAATCTCCTTCACCTTGTCAACGATCTCCCACCCGGTCTTCTCGTCGAAGAACGGGAAGAAGAGACCTCTATTGCCCATCCGGGTTCCGGAAACAGGCTCTTCATTCTTCGAATACTTCCCTGCCAAAACCCCTCCATGCAACGGGCTCCAGACCAGAAGGCTCATCTTGCTATACTGCATGAACGGTAATATCTCATGCTCAATGTCCCGGTTGAGTAGGCTGTAGTTCATCTGTGCCGTCTCATACCTGGAGTACCCTCGTTCTTCCACTCTAGATTGTAGTGTTGCCATTTGCCAGCCGCTGAAATTGGACACTCCAGGATAATTCACCAGCCCACGCTCCACGAGATCTTGCATCGTCTCCAACGACTCGTCCAGTGCTACATGCCAATCCCAAGAGTGGAACTGGTAGAAGTCGATCCATTTCGTATCCAGTCTCTCCAGACTGTGCTGAATTCCTCGCTGGACGTGATGCCGTGACAAGCCAATCTCGTTCACTCCCGTTCCAGTCTTTGCACGGACTTTTGTCGCGATCAGCACTTGCTCCCTGTACGGCTTGAGCGCTTTTCCGAGAGTTTTCTCCGAGTCTCCTTCACTGTAAACGTCCGCGGTGTCGAAGAAGTTGATCCCTACGTCAATCGCATGCTTAACCATCTTGTCTACCGTCAACTGGTCGAGTCCGCCAAGCTTCCACGGATTCTTCTCCCCGAAAGTCATCGCGCCCAGAGCGAGAATTGAGGAGTGTACGCCGGTTTGACCGACAGGTACATATTTCATGATGCTAACTTATGTTTCGGCTTGCTGTCAATCTTACTTAAGCCTCTTTCAAGAGACGAGTTGACGCGAGCCTTGAGACTCAACATTCGAGTAGACAACCAAAGCAAATGATGCTCAACCGCGCGTTCTTCAAGAAAGTGATCATAGGATATCTCATATCTATTGGGGTCTACTCGATAGCTTACATCCCGGTCATTGTCTTCACATTCATAGGCCTGTCCCAAACACCATACCTAGTCGAGACAAACCCGAGGCTAAACGAGTTCATGCAGACTCACGGCCTGATTATCGGATTATTGTTCGGATATCTGTCTACCCTTGAAATAGTCGGACCGGTTCTCGGTGCGGCTCACTTAGTCTACGTCAGACCAGTTGTGTTCGCCATTCATAAGGACATGAAATTCGCCAGAAGGATAGTGACCTCACTCACAGGTCTCCTTATTCTGTTCTGGGGATGGACCTTTTTCATCGATGCGTACAATGACCTGCAGATCTTATTACAATCCGAGGTTTGGAATGATGCGGCTCTCTGGACGATCTTCCTCCTCTGCCTCGGCCTATTCCTTGCCGGACTTGTCCTTTGGGGAGCAGTAATGATGACTGCAACCTATGTCTTGAGGAAAGACGATGTCGAAGGAGCAGTGGACAGTCGTGATGCGAATCCGGTCTGGGGAGACGATAAGGCGCGTTCTGAACTGTCGAACAGTAACATTCTTCTCGATAAACCGGACGAGACCGGCCCCCTTGTTTGATAGGTACTTACTCCTTAAACTTTCATTGTCTTAGAGATATCACATCAAAACTCGATAGGGGTTTCAGGGCCCGAATGCTCCAGCATGGCACAAGATCAAAGATCGCGGAAAGAGCCGCTCCACACCTTCCGTTCGAAGAGTTCAAGGCCGAGAGTCTGGAGGCTCTGCTAAGACTTCTGGAGAAGTATAAGGTCGCCAGTTCAAAGATACAGTTTTCAGAGTCAGAGTCTGCCCACTCATTCTGTCAGAAGCAACTGATTCACATTCTTGTCCCGTTTGATCACTACCCGGTGAACAAGCATGTCTATCGAGAGGTGGAGCTTCTCTACCAGTACTGTCCCAGCTGCCGCCTGGCTGTACGGGTCCTGTGACAACCAGACGGGGAAGGGCTAGCCTCAGTGTTCGGGCATCACAGCTTTTGCAAAACTTCGCATCGACTCTAGATACGTTCCTTCGGGAAACGGTGCGACAAAGTACTCACAGCCTAGTCTGACAGCTTTCTCAACCGCATCTTCATACATATTTCCGTCATACTTGGGGTTCTGCTGCGGGAGAGGTGCAATGCCTGCGAACGAGACCTTGGTCGCTCGATTATGGCGCCTCGCCTCGTCCAAAACGATCTTTTTTGCTTCCTCAGGATCGCGTTCCCCGAACGGTGATATCATGCATATGTCGCCATATTTCCCTGCCATTCTCAGCATTCTTGTTCCCGTCCCACCGAACAACAGTGGGGGATGGGGTTTCTGGACTGTCTTAGGTTCGAGGACTGCTCCTTTCGCGTGAT
>VBBA01000446.1:0-1346 GCA_005888675.1 Candidatus Bathyarchaeota archaeon
AATGACAAGAAGTACCCAAGGAAATAGGAGTTGAGAAAAGAATCGTGAAAAAGATCAATGCTCTGCTGATAATTCCACTTGCTCTACTGCTTCTTCCAGGAGCCTATGCAACACGTCCAAGTTCCGGTAGCGGGACTTTCACCGCGACTAATGGAGCTCCTACCGCTAGGTCGGCTGGTGGTAACATGATTATTACTCATAGTGTCATGTTTACCATTACCGGCGCGATAGCTGGAACTTGTAAGGGGCAGGAGCGGGACGTTGTCCATGCTGATGGTACATTGGAATTCCATGGAATGTGCACTTTCACCGGTAGCGCAGGAGAAAAGTCGGGTACTACTATTGACCGGTACAACGGGAGAGGCACGATGGCATCGTTTGAAGGCCGGTTTGTCGTAGGCCAAGGCACGGGAGGTCTGGACGGCCTGCATGGGGTAGGAGCATTCGAGGCATCGGCAAACGGAGAGGGCACATCCACAGGGACCTACACGCTCCAGTGGCACATCGATCCGAAGTAGATCGAATAGATGAGGACACTCAACTCCTCTTTTTTTTCCTTTGGTGACAGCGTTTCGTTTGCTTGACGAGAAAGTAGAAATTTACATTCGGACGATACTCTCTTACTGATAAGAGACGGACAAGGGCTCATCTATACTATGGACAATGAACCAGATAACACAAGATACGAGATAGTTTCTGGCCGATACTCTATAGAGCGTGAACGAGCAGATAACCTGAATTCCAGAGCGGTCCAGGCCGTTGGCATTTAGGGTACGCTAATGGCTCTGCTCTTAGGTCTTGGCAACACTACCCTAGCTAACGTTCAGAAAACCAACAGCTTGCTCCCTTGGCTTCGGGGGATCCTAATTTTAGGGATGTTAATGTTCGGGGTTGATTTGTTCGTCTTCCTGTTAGCTTACAGGATAAGAAAATATCGAACTGACCCTGACCCAAGGGGGGTCATTGGAGAGCTAGCCAACCTTAACCAATCGGAGCTCATTCGCCAAGTGACGGCAAACATTGTCGGTGCAACCTACGAGAATTATCTAATCAATAATTCGAAAGCGAGAGTCATAAGGAGAGGACTAGACTTCCTTGGGGCATCAATTTTTCTGATGGTAGTATTTGGGGTTATTTTGGTCGTCGCCCTTTCGATGCAGTGAGCTTAATAGGTAGAAAATCTTGATCGAGAACTGTTGTCAAATAACCCGACTACTAACGCAGGAAAGGATGCAAAACCAAGAACTCCATATCCAGCGGAAAGCCCGGCTTTGATAATGCACGCTGAAGAAACGTACAACCCTCTGAAGCAGCAACCCGTGCAAAAACCGTTGACTAAGGATACT
>VBBA01000446.1:1355-2535 GCA_005888675.1 Candidatus Bathyarchaeota archaeon
CCGCTCCATCTTTCGGCTAGCCGCGCTTGAAAGCTGTAAGGTTTCATGAGCCTGGTGGACTGGAGAAGTTACGGTACGAGGATGCTCCAGATCCGGTGATTGGAGATACAGAAGTTCTTGTTCGCGTCCGAGCCTGTGCGTTGAATCATCTAGACATATGGTCTAGATCAGGTTCTAGAGGGGGAGATAATGTTCCGTTGCCGCACATTTCCGGCGGCGATATCGCGGGAGAGGTTGTGAAAAGGGGCAAGTCGGCAAAGAGCTTGACGAATGATGAGAAGGTGATTGTTGCGCCGGGTATTAGTTGTGGATTGTGCAGGTATTGTCGGTCGGGCTGGGAAAGTCTATGTCCCGAGTTCAAAATAGTTGGATATCAGACGCAGGGTGGATATGCCGAGTATGTTGCGGTCCCGTCCGGAAATCTATTGCCTATTCCTGATAAATTGAGTTTTGAAGAGGCCGCGTCCGTCCCACTTGTCTTCTTGACGGCGTGGCATATGCTCCGTACTAGGGCGGCTTTGAAGCCGGGTGAGAATGTGTTGGTCTGGGGAGCCGGTAGTGGGGTTGGGGTGGCGGCGATTCAGGTGGCGAAGTTGTTGGGTGCGTCGACAGTGATTTCGACGGTTGGTGAGGAGGGGAAGAAGGAGAAGGCATTGAAGTTAGGGTCGGATCATGTGTTGAATCATCACAAGGAGGATGTTCCGGCGGAGGTGAAACGGTTGACTGGTGGTCGGAAGGTGGATGTTGTGTTTGATCATGTTGGGTCTGCTACGTGGGACCGCAGTATGCGTTGTTTGGCGCCTGGTGGACGATTGGTGAATTGTGGAGTTACTAGTGGTGGGAAGGCGGAGGTGGATATACGGTACGTGTTCACACGACAATTCTCATTATTGGGATCGTACATGGGAGGATTCGCAGAACTACAAGAAGTACTACAATTCTTCGAAGATGGAAGATTGAAACCAGTTGTCGATTCGATCTTCCCTTTGAAAGAAGCGGCCAAGGCACAGGAGCGGATGGAGAAGAGTCAACAGTTTGGAAAGTTAGTCTTGAAAGTGTAACAAGAAGATGCTAAGCCAGGATCAGACAACATAGACTCCCCGAAGCAGTTTCCTGATTTCCTCTGGTCTCAAAGCGAAGATGTTCGCGCCGCGTCTTATGTAGTATCTGCCATCCATTG
>VBBA01000446.1:2651-4014 GCA_005888675.1 Candidatus Bathyarchaeota archaeon
TCTGATCAAGATCTTGTCGTCTCATATCTGCGCCAATGATGACTCCATTATCATCAACCCCGTAGAGAATTATCCCCCCTCCTTTCGTGTGCAAGAAACCTGCAATTTCCCTCGTCATCTTGTCCGTGCTCACGCCAGGAGCTTTGAATTCGTAGAGTTGATCTTCACCTTGCTTGCAGATGTCAAGAATCTCGTTTTCCAACGGTATGCGGATTCTTGCAGAGTTGGAAATCCCTCCGCGTTCCCTCGGTCCTGATCTAACAAGATTGCTTGTCCTTGCAAAATCTCCGAAGTAAGACATGGATATGTTTCGAATCAGCGGCGTCTTTTCGTATACCGTGTGCCCATCCATCTTGATTACGTTACCCTTACTATCTTTCTTCTCCTGAATCAACTCCATATCTCTGATCTTTCGCAGATCATTGTCGACCGGAACCAGACTCCGTCCTGCTTTCTTTGCTATCTCCTTCGTTGATCGAGATCCATTCACTAATTCGAACACTTCGAGCCTTTTGGACGCGCCGTCAAAAATCATCCTTCCCCTGGAGATCAGTTCTTGCAGGTCTGTCAATTATTTTTCCTTCTATTTTATATTCCTAAGCAACTTCCTTACCGGAAACATCCGACTAAAGTCGCCACGGTCCATATCGAGGAAGTCAGCGAGAGAATCAGCAGCGATGCCCTGACTCAACAATTGCAACACTAGGAGTTTCTTTATTGATTGTAATTCCTTAAGTTCTTTTTCCGCCACTTTTTCTTCACCCCCTCGGTTCCATCTCCTTCTCGGCTTTCTTTCGGCTGAGGATACATCTCTGTGATCCGTTTGTCCGAAAAACCAACGATTTTCGCAACGTCCTTTATGTTCGGCTTCCGTTTTAGTATGATTCCTATAAGCAGGTTTTCTTGGGCATATGCCTCACTCTTCCTTGGAGACCTGAACTCGGGTTTGACCAGAATGCTTGTTGGTCATCGGCCGTTGCTTCGCGAGTTTTTCTTTCAGTTTCTTGTTATCGGCACCACGAACATAGGATGGTACCTGGTTTCCGGGCACACCCAAGATCCGTCCTGCGTCGGTTTGAGATAGCCCTACATCTTGTAGAACAAGTATCTGATCCCCGACTTTCACGCCCTCACTCTTGCGTTGAAAGTCTAGAATTGCTCGCAGAATCGCGTCAAGCCTTACCGTAATGGCGTAGACCTCCTCCTTTGACATCATTCCTCCTTCCTAACGATTTTGCCGATAGGGAATCTATTCCTTAACGTCTTCGCATTCACTCCTCTAACCTCGGCGATTGCTTCATAACTAACGCCCGACTTCAGGAGAAGCAAAACCAAGAGATCCTGAACCGCTTCTAACTGCCTC
>VBBA01000105.1 GCA_005888675.1 Candidatus Bathyarchaeota archaeon
GTATAGTGGAGGTTGTGCCTCCGAGGTCGTGTGTCAATCCTTCTCCCTTCTCTAGGCTTTGAACCACGGCCCTCTCTATCAGTCGGGCGGCCACATCTAACTGCTCGTCAGTCGATTTCTCGCTAAGCCATTCCAGCATCATCTTTGCGGAGAGGATAGCAGCTGCAGGGTTAGCCAAGTTCCTCCCGGCATATTGTGGGGCGGATCCGTGGACGGGTTCGAACATGCCGTGTTTCTCCCCAATATTCGCCGATGGTGCAAGCCCCAGTCCTCCTTGTAAGGAGGCGCCAATTTCCGAGAGTATGTCGCCGAACAAATTCGTTGTGACTATCACGTCATACTTCTCCGGTCGTCTAATCAACCACTGGCACATAGCGTCGACATAGGCATAGTCCTTCTCTATCCTCGGAAACCTTCTAGCGAGGTCATTGTAGATCGATCGGAACAATCTGCACCCGGCGAGTACATTGCTTTTATCGACGCAGGTCACTCGTCTTTTGCGATCAATGGGAGCGCCTTTGCGTCTCATCGACAGTCGGAAGGCATAGCTGATTATCCTCTCTGCCCCTTTTCTGGTGATTAGCCTGACGTCTACTCCTGCCTCGTCTTCTCCACCTCTCGACAGGATTCCTTGGATTCCACAATACAATCCTTCAGTGTTTTCTCTGATGACGGCGAAGTCTATGTCCCCGGAACCCTTCATTGCCAGGGGCGATTTTACTCCATTCATCAATTTAACGGGTCGAACGTTCGCGTATAAGTCAAGGCCCATTCGTAGGCCGAAGACTACATCGCTACCGACTGGACGTCCGTCCTCTCGGACAACGTCGGGCAAACCTATCGGGCCAAGAAGAATTGCGTCAGCCTTGCTACACTTTTCAAACGTCTCCTCGTCCCATTCATGTCTCCGCCTGCCCTTGCCGAGCCAGTATTTGGCACCGGCACTGTAGGTTGTTGTTTCTAGGTTAAGGTCTGTAAGTTCTCTTGACGCCTCTAGGGCCCTTAGTGCTTCACGGATGACCTCTGGTCCTACGCCATCTCCAGGTAGGACTGCAATCTCATATTTTCGCAGACTACTAGCAGCCTTCCCGGTTCATTGCACGGGCTAGCTTGGAGATTTTGAGACTTCCTTGATGGAGCCTTCCAGTATGTCGAGCCCGGCGTCGACGAGTTCTCGAGTAATGATCAAGGGTGGCGCGATCCGGATTGTGGACGATCCTGATGTTATTACCGCCAGTCCTCGTCGGAATGATTTCATCATGATGTCATGCACCTCTTGTCGGCCTGGCTCTTTCGTCTTTGGATCTTTGACAATTTCTGCCCCGATCATGAGTCCTTTTCCGCGCACGTCTCCGATTATCGGATATTTCTCCTGCATCTCTTTCAACCGTTTCAACATGTAATCGCCCTGCTTCGTTGCATTCTCCATTAGATGTTCGTCCCGGATAATGCTGATCACTTGTAATGCAGCGGCGCAGGACACTGGATTGCCGCCGAAGGTGTTGGCATGTGCTCCGCCCTCCCAGTCCATTATGTCTGATCTTGCGACGGTCGCGCCGATCGGCATTCCAGATGCTAGGGCCTTTGACGTGCTGATTATGTCTGGCTCAACGCCCCAGTGCTCGATCGCGAACCATCGCCCGGTCCGTCCCATTCCGGATTGCACCTCGTCTGCTGCTAGGAGTATGTTGTTTCGGTCAAGGATCTTTTTCAGTTTCTGGAAGTATCCCTCTGGAGGGACAACGTAGCCTCCCTCGCCTTGTATGGGTTCTATGAACATCGCTGCTACCTCTTCCGGTGGTAGGTATTTGTCGAGAACTTGTTCTTGGATATAATCGACACACGCCATTTCACATTCAGGATAGGATAGTTTGAAGGGGCAGCGGTAGCAGTATGGAAAAGGCACGTGCGTGTCACCAGGGACCATTGGGAAAAAGTGGCGTCGCTGGACTGGCTTGCTGGCTGTCAGGCTCAGCGATCCCAGCGTACGGCCGTGGAATGCTCCGATGTACGAGATGAACTGATGATTTCGAGTGTGCCACTTTGCAAGCTTCATCGCGGCCTCGATTGCTTCGGTGCCGCTGTTGCTGAGGAATACTTTCTTCGGGAAACGACCCGGTGTGATCTTGATCAATTCCTCGGAGATCTGAACGACTTTTTCATAGTAGAAATCCGTCCAGGAGTAGTGAATCAATTTTTCAGCTTGATTCTTGATTGCCTCCACAACTCGTGGGTGTGAATGGCCTACCGCCAGGCATACTAGTCCAGAGTTGAAGTCGATATACTCGTTGCCATCGACATCCTTGACTATGCTGTCATGGCCTGACTCGGCGGCAAGCGGATAGAAGCGTACGAGACTGCCGGAGATGACCTGTTCATCCTCTCCCACCAACGCCCTGGCTTTGGGGCCTGGTGGAGTCACTACGATCTTAGGATATTTTGCAGCTGCTTTTTGGGCTGGCATGGGCCACAGGAGCCAAGCGAGCCGGGTAGATGTCTAATAAGATTGTGTGCCGTAGACCGAGCAGTTGCTAATCGATGAGAATGATCTCGATGGTCGAGAGGCTGGTTATCGAGCCGTCCTCTCTTTTGATAGACTCTGTCCCTATACCCACGGATCTAATGTTCACATTTGTGAGAAAGGCACGCCTCAACATTTCAACAGTCTCCACCGCCTTAGTGATCGATTGGCCACGCGCTCTAACCATGATCTCCGGCATGCCCTTGTTGAATAAAGTCATGCAAGCAACCACATAGTTCATCGTGGGCTTTTTACCTATCCGGACAATGGCTTGGCCATCTAGCTCTCCTTCGAAACCGTTGTTTTCGACACTGCCCTCCAAGTCGGTATTGACCTCTGACATTGTGTTGGTAGCCTAGGAATGGTTAGTTTGGGACTTTGGTCAAACCTATCAGATTAATCTTGGGGGACTCGGGTGAGGCACGACGAGGACTTGACGCATCAAACATCTTCCGAGCTAATATACTACTAGGATTCTGTTCATTTTCGCCTATCCGTCCTTTTTAAGCTGGGGTGATGGCTGAAAATGCCCCTTCACAAGGAGAACCCACCTGGACAATGTCCTCCGTAAGCCCCACTGTTTACCACATGCTTGAGAGGATGATGGGCAAGAGGATTCTCGTCGTGATTGATCGAGACTTTGGTTATGAAGGGAAGCTTGCAGTGGTATCCCACAACCCGCCGGGGATTTGGCTGGTCGAGGGCGAGGCTGTCATCCTGCGTTCGACAGTGATAAGCCCGATCCCGCAAATTGTCAACAGGGAGGCGAAGGGAGAAATCTTCCTGCACTTGGACGCGGTGCAGAGGCTGGAAAGCATCCCTGAGGGACGACCCGAACGGAAAGGGAGCGGAGGCAGTATTGGCGGGTAAAGCAGAGAGGATTGGTTGGTTGAACGGACTTGTCGTAGGTACCCGTGAGGCCACTGTTGTCATTGATCCCCAAAGTCTCGACAGAGTCCCAGATCATGCTCGTGTCTTGGTATCGCATGCCCATGCTGATCACACATATGGGTTCAGGCACAAAGGTGTGAAACAATCGACCCCTGAAACAAGAGACATTCACGACGCATTGAACAGCTTGGGGATCGGAAAGTTCGAGCAAGTCAAGTTAGGAGATAGAGTCGCTGTTGATGATATCGAGATTGAAGCATTGAACGCCGGCCACATGCTCGGTTCAGCCCAATTCTTGGCACATACTCCACTCTCAACAATTCTCTACACTGGCGACATCAACTGCATCGACACCCTGACCACCAAAGCAGCCGAGCCACAAGAATGCGACATGCTGGTAATCGAGGCGACATACGGCTCCCCCACCTACAGGTTCCCGAGAAGAGAACAGGTCTACTCAGAGATGGTCGAATGGGCATTATACACAATCAACCAAGGAATCCTACCTGTCTTTCACGTATACGCTGCCGGGAAGGCTCAAGAAGTTGTGCGATTATTCAATCTCTACACTAGAATCCCGGTTATTGTCAGTCCAAGACTGGACGGGGTCAACAGGGCATACACGAAATCGGGCCAGCCACTCGAATGGAAAGTCTCCACATCTCACGAGGGAAGAGAACTCTTACAGAAAGGGCCCTGCATCTATCTTACCACACCATCCCAGAACGGCAGCACGGCAGAGTTAGCGAATAGAAGAATTGCTAGGGCCTATGCCACAGGTTGGGCAATGTCGTACTGGAGGGGAGATGCGGGCTTTCCACTAAGTAGCCATGCGGACTTTGATCAATTAGTCTCATACATCAAGGACTGCAAGCCAAAACATGTCTACGTCTTCACCGGGTTTGTGGACGGAATAAGGAGAGCCTTGAGTGCAGCGCTAGGAAAGGAAACGAAGTTGGTACCTTCGTTTCTACAAAGAACAATCACTGAACAGTACTAGTCGAATCTTTTTCAGAGATGGTATCTCAGGATGCTACTAGTGAGAGAATGAACTTGCAATCGTTGTCCCCCTTCGCTTTGCACTCGATCTCCTGGGATCGCATGTTCTTCCCGACAAGTTGACAGAAAATTCCCTCTAGATAGCCCGAGGTGAATCTGCAAATGGGTTTCAAGGATACGCCAGCATCTTCAGCTTCAAAGCTATTCTGAACAATCACGACCGCTTTGCCAACAGAGATTTCCAGCTCCTTGACCTGCATCTTCCCAAACCCCATATTCGACTCCTCGACCGCTGTCCGGATGAAATCGGGCAGACCCTCAGGCCGATTGAGTCCCAGACCCTCTGCCTTTGAGGATAATACGATTCCTTCTTCGGTCCCGACTCTCCTCCCAGCAACTTCCAGGATCACGCCTGATGCGGTCCCGGCTACACGTGAAAGCTCCTTCCGAATCAGCGAGAACGCGTCTCGCCTTAATAGCACGACCTTCTGTCCGAAATATTCCACCTCACCCACTTCATCCCTGAACCTAATCGAGTTCAGCGAGCTAATTAATCGTCGCAGGCCATTGGAAGAGTATCGACTTAGAAAATCACTCAATCCGTCTTTCACCTTTTTTGATCGAACTCTTCGAAGGCTTTCGCGACCTTTGTGAACCGTTCAGACATAGGATTCTTCGGCATCGAAAGAACGAAAACCGATTTGCTCAATGAACCGAGAATATCGTCCGAGAATGGAAGCCAAGCTAGCAGTTCAGTGTTCAGGTTCGCTGCTATCTTTTTCGCGAGAAGTGTAATCTGGGAATCCCGGATCCCTTTCGGAACCATGTTTAACGCGAGATGTGCGGGCTTCTCCAGTACCCGTGCGAGCTCAATGATCACGCCGGTTCCGAAGATATCCTGCTGATCGAGTCTCGACACGATCAGGAGATGATCGCAAACTCCCATAGCGAGTAATGTATCATTCTCTATCCCTGGGTGAGTGTCGATCATCAGAAAGTCGAGCTTAAAGTGATCCTTCAATCTCGCGATGGCTTTTGAGAAACTGTCCACCTCGAAACCAGTCCTCAAAGTTTTCAGCATCTCATCCACTCTAGAACTTGCAGG
>VBBA01000070.1 GCA_005888675.1 Candidatus Bathyarchaeota archaeon
CTCGTCTTCATCCTTCGGCCCTGGCTCGTCAAGCACTAGTAGCAACAGCACCCGGTTCTGCACCAATTGTGGCGCGACCCTTTCCGCCGGAAGCAACAGATGCGCTAGCTGCGGAAAAAGCGACTAGAAACGCTTACCAGACCCCCCAACCGATGAAGGGACGGGCAACAGCCGCGTCCCCTTTGTCTTATTCTCCCGAAACAATCTTCATTTCTGAAGATATTTCTCGGCAAAGGCCAATGCTACCACTGTAGGAGCATGCACAATGGCTCTGGCTCTCAGCAGTCGGTACGCTTCTGCGACCCGCAACACTTGTACCCTCATAATCTCTTCTACTTCACGATGAGCCTTCCCACGTTGAAGCCTCTTCGCCAAGAAGACGTGCGCTCGTTGCCCCGTTATCCCAGGCAGAGTGTGAACCCATCCTATCTTCTTCCATGAACTTGCCAAGTATCCGGTCTCTTCCTGAAGCTCTCTCTTTGCACAGTCCAACGGCTCTTCACCATCTTCGATGAGCCCAGCAGGGAGTTCCAGTTCCCAGCCACCAAGTGGATGCCGATAATTCCATTCGAAAACAACCCGGCCTCGTTCCAAGACTGGGACGATTATGGAGAAATCATTGAGCAACAGCCGTAGATGCTTCGCCTTCAGGCCCGACTTGGAAACGAGGCTGTCTTCGAAGAGCCTCACTTCGCCTAGGGCGACGAGGTTTCGGGATCTTATCGTTCGCCAGGGTTTGTGTGTCTTGTAGAATTTTACACTATGCGTCTTCAAGATTCAGGCTTGACTGTCCGATCGAACCTATTCAGATTGTCGCCCGGACAAGACGACGCGTCTTTCCCAATTCAGCCGTAACCTTGAACCCTTCGCTTCATGATCTGCTAGAGCTGAGAGTTCTTCTCATCAGTTGGAGGCTTGTGCCTAGAGGAGCGACAGGTTTGAAGTGGGCTCTTCGAAACATTCCTGGGGTTCCGAACCAAAGCCATTCTGGAACAGCTCCCATCTTTTTTGACACGACTGGGTAGGCCTCGACAATTCCTCCGCCTTGGTTCCGGATGGATTCAAGCGCTCCTTTCAGCGCTGTCTCAGCGATTCCCTTGCCTCGGTATTCCCGATCCACGAAAAAACACGTGATCCTCCAAAGCATCTTTTCAGTTATGAGAGGCTCGACTTTTCGATAGCCCCGTCCCGCATCGATCCTAGGTAGTTCTTCCTTGGGGCCGTACTGACACCAGCCTACCGGCCTCTTGCCATCGTAGACTAGTATCGCGTGGGACTTGCCTTGCATGACTAGGTTCTCTTTGTAGCTGTGATTCACTCGATCTGCTTTCAGCGGATCTTTCCCTGTATGCACGGGTTTCGCTCGCTGATAGTACGTGCACCAACACTGTCCCTGCTTCGTGGCAAGTTTCTCAAAATCCGGCCAGGTCTTAGGGCCTAACTCCTTTGTAGACAAGGCAGTCATTTTTCCTGTAGTCTCCTTCTTCATTCGTGTAGTAGCTCTCCTCTTCTTGCACTACTGGCTAGAGGATGGGGGGTTCTTTGTATTCTCCGAAGACTTTGCGTCCGACGTCCATAATCTCGCCGAGAGTTGCGTACTCTCTTACCGCTCGAATGATTGGATACATCGAGTTCGCCTTGTCGTCCTGAAATGTCTTTCTCAGTTCTTGGAGCGCATCCGCTACCTTCGACTCGTTACGGGTCTTGCGGACCATGTTTAATCTGTCGACTTGGCGTCGTTGGGCGGCCGTGTCGATCTTGAGAGTGTCGATGGGCATCTTCTCTTCCACCTTGTACTTGTTCACTCCAACAACTATCCTGTCTTTGCTTTCCATCTCTTGCTGGTATCTGTATGCCGTTTCTGCGATTTCTCGCTGGATGAAGCCGGTCTTGATAGCGTTCAACAATCCGCCAGCACGCTCGATCTTGTCGAAATATTCGTACGCCCGTTCCTCCATCTCATCCGTCAACCACTCCACATAGTAGGACCCTCCGAGTGGATCGGTAACATTTGCCACTCCTGTCTCTTCGGCGATGATCTGTTGCGTCCTCAATGCTACCGTCGCAGCCTTCTCTGAAGGCAGGGCCCATGCTTCATCGTACGAGTTCGTATGGAGGGACTGGGTCCCGCCTATCACGGTGGCTAAGGCTTCTATCGTGGTACGGATGATATTGTTCAGGGGTTGCTGCCAGGTCAGCGATGCTCCAGAATTCTGGGCGTGTGTACGAAGGAGCAATGAGCGCGGGTCCTTGGCATGATATTTTTCTTTCATCACGCGTGCCCAGATCCTGCGTGCAGCACGGAATTTTGCCACCTCCTCGAAAAAGTCCATCCCGCAATTCCAGAAGAAGGAGAGTCGTGGCGCGAAATCGTCGACGTTCAAGCCGGCTTGGATGCCGAGGTCGACGTATGCAAATCCGTCTGCGAGGGTGAAGGCCAGTTCTTGGAGAGCGCTTGAGCCGGCCTCACGGATGTGATAGCCGCTTATGCTGATGTAGTTCCATTGGGGCATCTCCTTGGTGCAGTAGACCATCATGTCTCGTATTATCCGTAGATGGGCCTCAGGTGGGAATGCCCATTCCTTCTGTGCGATGTACTCCTTGAGAATGTCTGCTTGGACGGTTCCTCTAAGTTCCTTCGGTTGAAGCCCCTGCCTCTCAGCCACTCCGACATACATCGCAGTTAGGACCGAGGCCGGAGCGTTGATGGTCATGCTTGTGCTAACCTTGTCCAGGGGGATGCCTTCGAAAATGATCTCCATATCCTTCAACGATCCAACCGAGACCCCACATCGTCCCACTTCCCCTTCGGCTCGTGGATGGTCCGGATCGTAGCCGTAGAGTGTCGGCATGTCGAAGGCGATGCTCAATCCGGTCTCGCCATGCTCTAGCAAGTAGAGGAGACGTTTGTTAGTATCCTCTGGGGTACCGAAACCGGAGAACATTCGCATAGTCCAAAGGCGTCCACGATACATGGTTGGATAAACGCCCCGAGTATAGGGGTACTCGCCGGGGAAGCCCTCATCACGGGAATAGTCTCGATATGATACATCCTTAGGGTCATAGATGGGCTTCAATGGAATTCCGGATAGGTTCGAAGTCTCCAGCTTTCGTTCCGGACGATTCTTCGTCCAGGATCTGACAGTCTTCTTCTCCCACGATTGCCTTTGTCTAGCAACTTTAGCTAACGCTCGAATGTTGTAAGTGGAAGGTCGCGATTGTCTATCCTTCTTCACCTGGGATAGAACCTTCCTCCAGTAACCAGTCTCTTTCAAAACAGTGCCCACGATGAAACAGGTTAGATTTTCCTATTTCATCATTTCCTACTGCTAACAGTCGTTAACATTGAAATAGCCTCAGGCTCGGCATTGCACAACGGAACCCGTTTTGGCCCCATCCGTCGAGGAACTCACCCAACATGTTCTGAAGGGAGAGCATAGGGCTCTTGCAAAGGCAATATCGATCATGGAGACTAGGGGCCAGTCTTCTCGGCAATTGATGAAGCTAATCTACCCGAGAAGTGGCAACGCGTTTACTATAGGTTTCACGGGCCCAACAGGGACGGGTAAGAGTTCACTAGTCGACAAGACGATCGAGGAATACCGGAAGAGGGGCAGACGGGTGGGAGTCTTGGCTATCGACCCGTCCAGTGCGTTCACTGGTGGCGCTCTGTTGGGGGACCGGGTCCGAATGATGGAACACACTCTAGAGAAGGATGTCTTCATCCGAAGCATGGCGTCCAGAGGCGATGCCGGGGGACTCGCGCGAGCTGCAAGGAACGCAATCCGAATACTCGACGCTGCAGGTATGGACCCAGTGATAGTCGAGACGGTTGGCGCGGGACAGACAGAGGTTCAGGTTGCCACCACCGTTGACGCAACAGTTGTCGTGCTCATGTCGCAATTGGGCGATGAGGTTCAAGCTTTCAAAGCAGGGTTTACAGAGATAGGAGACCTCTTTGTGGTAAACAAGTCCGACCTTGTCAACCCATCCAAGACAATGTACAACATCGCTAGCGGTCTCAAACAACGAGAAGACGGGTGGAGACCGCCCGTGCTCAAGACATCCGCTTTGAAAGGCACTGGGGTCGCGGGCCTGGTAGATGCCTTGGAGAAATATAGGAAGCACATCGACGAGCACGGATCCCGTGAAAAAATGGCACGGGCTAAGATCGAAGCGGAGTTAGTCGAGACCGCCTACTCTGATTTCTACCGTGAGACAGTTGACCGGTTGAAGGGACAGAAGGACTGGGACCTTCTGGTAGATCGGGTGCTGAAGCATCAGGTAGATCCTGAAACCGCAGCGTCCCAGCTTGCTAGGACAATCCGAAAACTCGACGGGTGAACCCATCATCCAGAGAAACAAGAAACAGGCGGCAAAAAGAATGAGCCAAAGTCAAACCACGGACTCTGGACTACCTGTTAAACGCCTGTACACTTCACGCGACATGCCACGACAACTCGACGAGCTATTGGGCGAGCCTGGAAAGTATCCGTTCACTCGCGGAATCTATGATGAAATGTATCGCGCTAAGCTCTGGACGATGCGCCAGTACACAGGCTTCGGATCCGCGCAGGAGACGAACAATCGTTTCAAGTATCTGATTTCTCACGGCGAGACCGGACTCAGCACCGCGTTCGACCTTCCTACACAGCTCGGTCTTGATTCTGACAATCCCAGATCAGCCGGAGAGGTAGGCCGTGTAGGCGTAGCAATCAGCAGCTTGGCGGATATGCGACGCCTCTTCGACGGGATCAGTCTCGACAGGGTCAGTACGAGCATGACAATCAATTCCACGGCACCGATACTATTCTCATTATACGCCGCGGTCGGCGTTGAGCAAGGTGTCTCCCTTGAATCCTTGAGAGGGACCACGCAGAATGATATCTTGAAAGAATACATTGCACGCAACACGTACGTCTATCCTCCTGAACAATCGCTCAAGCTTTCCGTTGATCTCATCGAGTACGCTGCTCGTAATGCGCCTCACTGGCATCCAATCAGCATCAGTGGCTATCATCTTCGAGAATCCGGAGCAAATGCCGTTCAAGAACTGGGCTTCACTTTCGCAAACGCGATCGAATATGTCGAACACGCGCTACAGAGAGGGTTGAAGGTTGACCAGTTCGCTCCGCAACTATCATTCTTCTTTGCATGCAGAAACGATTTCCTGGAGGAAGTAGCAAAATTCCGTGCCGCCAGACGATTATGGGCTCGGATTATGAGAGATCGGTTCAAGGCAAGGAATCCGGAATCTTCCAAGCTTAGATTCCATGCTCAGACAAGCGGCGAAACCTTGACTGCTCAACAACCCGACAATAACGTCGCCCGAGTTGCATTGCAAGCATTGGC
>VBBA01000071.1 GCA_005888675.1 Candidatus Bathyarchaeota archaeon
CTAACCCTAGCGTAGTCAAGCTATCCTCAAGACTATCTGGGTCGCGATTAAGCCAGTGCAGGAGAAAGGCTCTGAAGAGCTGCAGCGGAGGTGCACCGATCTCAGCGCTTCCTTCTTGATCGATTTCCTGGACGAATCGGAGAACTCCAGCGATTGAAGCTGCCGAGACCAATGACAGTGCAATAATGGTGGCCAGCATCTGAGTCGCCCCAGAGAC
>VBBA01000072.1 GCA_005888675.1 Candidatus Bathyarchaeota archaeon
CGAATGAAAGAGTGCGTATTGGCAATGAGATTGCGAGGACAAAGACAATCGCTGATCCCCAACCTGTTCCCATTCCGAACGTGTAAAGGACCGCGGAGATAGGAAGAATTAGAACTGTTGGAGACCATGACACCGCTTCGAGGCCCATCAGACGTCTGAACGTCAACACTTTGTCTCGAAGGATGACAGTCGAGGTAACTAATTCGCCGAGAATAGTCGGCAGAGCGACCGCGACCAGGGCGTATCCAAATACTAATTGCAAGCCAAACCCGTACTCGGGCAGGCTCAGAACCAACGACAAGAAGATCACGGTAACAAAGACAGATAGCAACTCGACTGTCGACGGAAACCCGATTCGTCGAATGAAGTTGAAGAGCCCGACCGTTCCCGGTCCACTTTCTGACATTCGAGTCTGGCTCTAAGCTCGCTTAATTGAGGAAATTATTTGCTTCACGGGTCCCGTTCCTTCGTTTTCAAGCACAGTTCCGGTCACAATAACAGAAGCGCCGGACCTGGCTATCAGTTCTGCTTGAGAGCCAGTACGTATGCCTCCACCAACTATTACTGGAACGTCGATTGTCGACGAAACTCTCTTGACCATTTCAGCATCCACCGGATTCCGCGCACCACTTCCAGCTTCCAGATACACGAACCTCATTCCTAGGTACTGGCCAGCCAACGCAAAGTTTGCGGCGATTTCGGGTTTCGAATATGGGACTCGTTCGACTTCGCCGATATTGCTAACGGCTGTGTTGGATGGTCCAACGACGATATAGCCGAGAGGAATGGGCTCAATTCCGAAGGTTTTCACGGCCGGGGCGCCCATAGCTTGGGCGCCGATGAGATATCGCGGATTCGACGAGTTTAGGAGCGACATGAAGAAAATGGCATCAGCGTGTCTACTAATTCCAGATTCGTTGTTGGGAAAGAGAATCGTGGGCAGACGACAGGAGTTCTTCACCGTCTCTACCATTCTGTCCAATTGGGCGTTTGAGCGGACCGTTGAGCCGCCGATCATTATCGCCGCGGTACCGATTGACTCAAGATCTTGCAAGACTTGGGGAAGTTTGTGAAAGGGCTTTTCTGGGTCTAGAAGTGCAAGATGTACGCAGCCTCTTTCTGAGATGGCTCTTCTTATTTTGCTCTCCACAGGTCCCGTCTAGCGCTTCCTCCCGTTGAGCCTCGTCTAGCTCGTTAGAAGCTGGTAGGCTACTTTCATCGCGAGAAGTGGATGTCGTACGAGGAGTGAGATTGCCCGGGTTGGACTGTATCCGTTTGCCATGTCAACAAGATCCTGGCCCTCCAGATACTCAGTTATGATGTTTAGGTCATCATCTGAGAATTTCTCGAATGATTCGAGGGCCTTCAAGCTGTTGGATATTCTACCTCCAAAGTATGCGTCAAATCTATCTTGGTATTCTTTGAGGCGCGAGGCTGAGAAGTTGCCCTCGGCGATGGCCTTTGCGGCTACTTCACCCGCGATCTTGCCTGCCGCAATTCCAGTGTGTATTCCTGCACCCGTCAATGGTATTACTTGACCGGCGGCATCGCCGCAGAGCATCATATTATCCTGAACATATCGAGTAACTTCTCCGCTGACAGGAACCGGAGCTGCCAATGACTTCTGTATTACTGCCTCTGAAAACATTTCGGGGTGAGTGCGAACAAAGTTGTCCAACAGTTGCTTAGCATTTGAGCCTTTGACGCCTATTCCAACATTGGCCTCTCCGTGCCCTTTGGGGAAGATCCAGATGTAACCCGATGGGGCCTTGTGATGTCCTACGTATATGTGAAGCCTTGACTCATCGTGTATCTTGCAGTTCAACATGTCGTATTGTAAAGCGGCAACAACTGAGTAATTGTCTCGGTTGAAAAACCGTCTTGCAAGAAGAGATGCTACACCGTCACAGCCGACAACGATTTTGCATCGGACCGCATAGGGAACATTTCCTTTCCTTCCGGAAACCAATACCGTCTCACTATCTCTCCTGATGTCATCGACTGTGGCGCCGTATCTGATTTCTGCGCCTGAGGACTTTGCCCTTTCCGCGAGGATCGATAGGAATCGTGGCTTGTCCAGGACGAATCCAGCTCCCTTGACATCGACCTTCTTGCTCTCGTCTGGAGCATAAAGAACCGCTCCCACAATCTTTGACGAAACGAAATCATTCGTCGGGTCAATTTCCGCGTCAGTTAGAGCACTATCAAGAACCCCTTCCGCACAGACTTTGTGACCCGGATTCTCCTCTTTCTCCAATAGAATGGTTCGGCTTCCAGCACTCGCGGCTTTCCAGGCGGCCATGACTCCTGAGGGGCCGGCGCCGATGACGGCTATGTCGTAATCATCCATTTCCTTGTTGCTTCTCTTATGCTCTGACCTCTGTCCACGGGCTGACATTTCGGGCTTCTGTCTCTTTCTCCAGTCTGTTGAGGAACCATAGTGAGTAGATCGCAAGTCCAAAGACGGTCGTAACGACCTTGGTCGCGAAAACTAAGTTGATAGGATTCGTCAAAGTGGCGGGGAATTTGTTTGCTAGCGCGTCGATGCTGCAGTTGGGTCCAGTGCACGTGCTACTGAGGACTCCGGATACGTCCATGAATGCGGACCATAGCGCGAAATTGAAAAATATCTCGTAGAACGCCCCAAAAGCAACGACGGACGTGACTATGAACAAGGCCCTCCTTGTTCTAGGCGAAAGCCGGAGAAGGTGAGGCTTTTGAGACTCGAGCCCGAACGCCCAATAAAGGAATGCGAAGTACGAGAACCAAGTAATCGGCTTGGCGTAGAAGAACGGAAAAAATTTAGGGTTCGGCCACTCGGTGAGTACAAATTGTGCACCAAGGTCAATCTTGGCCCCTAGTGGAACCTGAAGGCCGTAGTATAGTATGAAAGAAGCAGCAGCGACTCCGCTTGTCCACGAAAGAACTGACCATGGACGATTGATTAAGGTGGTTCTTATCTGTAATAGACTTGCTCGGTTGGGCTTGACGATTTTCAAGCAAAGTCAACGGTCTCGGCTCTAAGAGGATCGACCTTTAGCGTTTACGGCAGGCTCTCACAAGCCAAAGAAATACTCCTATCAACAAATCAACCCTTCTCGAACAGTAATGAGACAGGTAAGACACAAAAAAAAACGGGGTTTGGGAGGTTACGATTCCCTCCCGATTTCTGTAGATCTGCACTCACTGGATTACTTCGCCAGATGCGAATCTGTTCGAGACACGTGTAATCTTGACTTTCACGTGGTCACCCGGCTTAGTGTTCGGAACGAAGACAACTAGGCCCTCGACCCGTGCGATGCCTTCTCCGCGTCTGCTGATTTCTTTGATGTCGACATCATACTCTTTGCCTTCCTCGACTGGTTTGGGTCCAAACCGGTTACCGCCGCCAAAGCCGCCGCTGCTGCCTCCTCTTCTTTCGTAACTCATTTGCATTTTCCACCTCCGATTTTCGTACGTTCTATCCTTTCTTGCGGTTGCTACGGGAGAAATCAGCAGTCGTCACGAAACGGCCGCCGGACGTTCTCCGGCACATCAACCTTGAAACAAGCCAACACCTAATTGCGATATAAACTTGCTGACAAGAGTCAAGACGAGACCACGTAACTTGCGTTAGGTTCCTACGTCAGGGCCTTGTCCACTGAGTGCCATTCCCTTGGTTGAGGTCCCGGACTAATAGCGGGACCGGGAATCTTGGCAAACCTGAGGCATAGTGCCAACGGTGCCTACTCTTGACAGAGGGCACTTAACAAACAACTATTCATAGTTGGAGGTAACCGTCCCCGAAACACTCCCATGATCGGACCTGTACGAATAATTCCAGTGATGAATCTGCCGTCAATCCAGCCTGGTGACGACCTCGCCAAGATGATAGTTGACTCCTTGAATGTGGTGGGCTCTCCGATTATGAAGGGGGATGTCCTGGTGATCGGACAGAAAGCAGTGTCCAAGGCTGAAAACCGTCTTGTGAACAGCTCGAATGTGACACCCTCAAAGAGAGCCAACGTTATCGCTAGGAGAACACGAAGGAACCCAGCATTTGTCCAGCTTGTCCTCCAGGATTCCAAAAAGATTGCCAGGGCAGGACGTGACGCTCTGATCGTCACCACAAAGCAAGGTTTCACATGCCTTAACGGAGGTGTCGATAAATCGAACGTGGAAGGCCCGGAAACTTATGCACTTCTCCCTGCCGATCCTGACGGTTCAGCTCGCCGCATAAGAAAGAGACTGGCGGAATTAACGAAACAGAAGGTCGCCGTGATCATATGCGACACCAACAGCAGACCGTTCCGCCGGGGGCAGATCGAACAAGCAATTGGGGTTGCAGGCTTAAACCCACTAGTCGACTATCGAGGTGACCACGACCTGTTCGGTTACAAGCTGAAGTTCAAGAACGTAGCGGTTGTAGATGAGCTCGCCTCAGCAGCGGAATTGGTCATGGGCCAGGGTCGAGAGATGATCCCCGCAGCAGTGATTAGAGGCTTGAAGAGGATCAGATATCAGGAGAATGCTAGGAGCGCGGCCTTGACGGTATCCAGAAAAGAAGATCTCTTCAGAGGTACTTTGTAGAACGAATCGAAGAGGCTCAGCTCCGAAACCATCACGGATGCGAGACAAATTAGAGGTCGCTTACTCGCAAGCCAATTGGTCCAATTTTCGTAGCATGCGCAAAAAAGCCCAAGAGATTGTCAATGCGCTGGGCGAAATCAAGAGATCAGCGATTGTTCATGGTAGCCTTGCGCGGGGAGATGTTGACGAGCAGAGTGATATCGACATCTTGGTACAAAACGAGGTAAGC
>VBBA01000073.1 GCA_005888675.1 Candidatus Bathyarchaeota archaeon
GGTCGGACCCAAGCCTCCGAGCTTCGCCCTCTATGAGTTTGAGGAGACCCTTTACTTCATCGCTTTGTCTCTCGAAGTTCTCCGTCGAGAACACATACAAAGTAAGCGTCTTGATCCCGAGCTCGACCGTCCAGTCGAGAAGTTCCTCGCCTACCTTGGCACCCATGAAATGGCCGTCCTCTATCGTCAACTGTTTTTCCCACGCCCATCTTCGATTGCCATCTAAGATGATGCCGACATGCTCCGGCATTGGAAGGGCTCTCACCTGTCGCGTTAGCCATTCCTCATAGACAGCATAGACTCCCGCGGAGCGGAGTAACCTATCTAGCGAGTTGTTCTACCTCCGCAGCATTCGAAACTAGTTGGGCTTGGACAAGTGCATTGGAGCATGGACAGTCATTATGGCGTTCAGGGATATTTGCGACCGCTTCTACAATGACACTATTCAGAATGTTGCTCGTCTCTCTTCCCTTTTCTTCGACTTCGCGGGCAGATAATTGTCTTTGTAATCCGGCGGCCATGTTGCTAACGAAGCTTATCGATGCATAGCACAACTGTAGTTCTCGTGCAAGAAACGCCTCTGGTGCACCGGTCATCCCGACTATTCCGCATCCAACTGTTCTTAGCATCCTTATCTCGGCCGGGGTCTCGTACCTCGGACCCTCGGTAGCGGCCATGGCGATATTCTCGTGAACATTCACTTTTTTCATCCTGGCCGTATCGATTAGCAACCGGCGTAGCGTTGGACAGTAGGGTTGTGACACGTCTATGTGAGTAACGGGTGCTTTGTCATAGAATGTTCCTTTTCGAGACTTTGTCATGTCTATTATGTCGACAGGTATAACGATGTCACCGGGTGTCAATTCTTGGTTGATGCCTCCTACAGCATTGGTCGCTATTATTCGTTCAACGCCTAATTGTCTGAGGGCCCAAATGTTGGCTCTATAATTGACCATATGCGGTGGGTATTGGTGATGTTCACCGTGTCTAGGAAGAAAGTAGACTGAGCGGCCAGCTACAAGACTATGGGTGATAGGTGGACTTGGACCATAGGGTGTCCCAATGGTTTTTTCGTCTCCCTTGATTATCGATTTGACGCCTGAGCCACCGATTATGGCTGTGGGAGGCTTATTGCTCAACCGGAGGTGTCTTCCTCTTCGTCTTCACCAGAGCCGTAGAGTGCGTTCAGTTCGAGAAGGGAAAGTTTCTCCTTCTTCTCAAGTTTTTCCTGTGCCAGAGCTTTCAATCCTTCGCGATGAGCCCTGTCCTTCTCTGTTCGCATAACTCGTGTGGTGTACCTGTTTTGGTTTTGGGCCATGAGAAACTTTTGTGCCGCTAATAGTGCCTTCTCCCTGGTTACGTCCAGCAAGACAACTTTCTCTTCGATCTCCTGCTTTATCGAAGAGGATTGCTCTCTCAGTTTGAGAATTTCGAGATGATGCTTCTGACTCTCTGCGGCCAATTCCTGAATCTTCGCGTGAACCGTGTCGCCTTCTTGTTTGTACTTCTCGATCTCGCCGCGTAGCTGTTGGAGCTTCCGGTTACTTACAACTTGAGATTCCCGAGCTCTTATCTGGATCATCATGCGTTTCTCCTGGTCTCGATCGAAGGGAGTAGTCTGAACTTTCCATTCCAGGCTTGCTAGCTCTTTCTCGGCCTGAGCGGCTCTTCTTCCTCCTGGGGTGCTCTTTCTTGTCTCTGAGAATTGTTCGATACCATTCTTGGCCTTGGTCCGGAGCTGGTCCCGTTCTTGCTTGAGAAGTTTGATTGTTTCGTTTAGTTGGTCGCGTTTGTCTCGGTTGTCGGAGAGTTCTGATCTTACTTCTTTGAGTTTGGAGCTTAGTTCTCGGAGGTTTTGTATGAGGCTCCGTTCTTCATCTCTGAGTTTGTTCCGTTCCTCTTCCAAGCGGCCAATGTCGTCCAAGGTTTTTCTTGTACCAGCAGGGGGATTGGGATTGCCTTCCAGAGAAGGCGTGAAATTATACAGGTTCTAGTTGTTAGTTGTACGGGTTTATAGACGTTCACAGTGGTGGGAGACGAGCGTGGTAGTTAGTTCGTCTCGTGTGGAGAGAGTGGGGGACCGGTTGGTGATTGTTGGGACTGTCCATGTGGACCCTTCTAGTGTGTCTCAGGCGAGGGATGTGATCAGTAGCGTCCGACCTGGTGTTGTGGCTTTGGAGCTTGATGAGACTCGTCTTCGCGCTTTGATTGATCCTTCCTCGACTGGGAATGTGGGGGCTGTGGGACGGGTGGCGTCGTCTGGTTTGTCGGTCCTGTTGATGGCTGTGCTTGAGAGGTTTGCGGGTCGTTTGACCGGGTCTGCTCCTGGGATGGAGATGCTTGGGGCGGCGGAGGAGGCTAAACTTGTTGGTGCGGCTGTGGCGTTGATTGATCTTCCTATAGATCGGACGGTTGGATTGTTGAGGAGTATTCCTTTGAGGGAGAAGCTGAAATTGGTTGTTGATGCGGTTGCTAGCTTGGTGGTTCTGCCTTTTGGTGGGGGAGGGGAGGGTTTGGGGGAGATGGCGGAGGATGTGGTTGGTCATCTTGGAATGTTCAGGAGGAGATATCCGGAGCTGAGTCGATTGTTGATCGATGTGCGGGAGGAGTATATGGCGGTGCGGGTGAAGAATTTGCTGGATGGATCTGTGGGTGTTGTTGTGGTGGTTGTTGGGTTGGGGCATTTGAGGGGGTTGGCGAAGAGATTGGTTGGTTATGGGGATGGTAGTGTGAAGGGAGGGTTTAGTGTGGGAGCGTCCTGGACGGTCGAGACCTAGAGTTGGAATCTTGATTTGTTGAATGATATTCTTTCTGGCTGGCGTAGGGGTGCTCGGGGTCCCTTGCCACAACTCACTAGTCTACAGGTGTTGGCAGCTTTGATTTTGATTCGGGGTGAGGGCCCCGTGGGTAGGAGACTGTTGTCGCAGGCTTTGGGAATTAATGATGGTGTGGCAAGGGGTTTGCTTGAGAGATTGTCTGAGAAGGATTTGGTTAGGATTGCTGAGAATGGGGCGTCGTTATCTGAGGCTGGGAGGAAGAGATTGGATAGTGAGCTGGGATTGTTGGGTGTTGGGAGTATTCATGAGTTGGGGGAGACAGAGCTTGTTCCTGGAAAGAGTGTCGTTGGCGTCCATCTTGTTGGTCGTTATGTGACGGGTTTGAACGGGATTCGTGAAAGGGATGAGGCTGTCCGGATGGGGGCGGATGGGGCGATCACGATGGCATTATTGGATGGGAGGCTTGTTGTTCCTCCTGATAACAAGGATGTGCGTGATATGTCTAGGGATGAGGATTCACGTTTGAGAGGGTTGTTTGGGCCGGCGGAGAAGGATTTGTTGATTATTGGGTTTGCTAGTGATTCTAGATTGGCGTTGGTGGGGGCCTTGGCGGCCGTATTGAGCTTGGCCAGGTGAAGTTGGATATTGGGGTTTTGTGTCTTGGGACTTTTTTTGATATTGCTCCCTTTTTTCTAGTGATGGGCTAGTTTTGCTGGTTGTTTTTGACATTCTGCGGGAAGGAATGTTCCTGTTCGGAGGTGTTCCTTTCGTCGGAAATTGACATTTTCGTGAGGGGGTAGTCGTTTTGCAGGCGTTTCCTAGGCGATTCTAGGGGGTCCCGGGTTTTGGGAATTGGGTAGGGAAGGTGTCTGTCGGTTTCCTCTCTTGGTTATGTCCTGCGCCTCATGTCTATACTCCCATGGATGAGCCCGAGGAGGACTCATTGACCGAGCTAGCTAGCCGGACTGAGAAGAGGTATAGCAGTTTTCGGAAGGGCGAGAGGAAGCAGATGATCGATACCTTGCATGATCTCATTGAGGAGAGTGGTAAGCGTGCTACCTCTCAGTACACTCCCTCGAAGGAGCGGGTTAGATGGGTGAAGTTGACCGGGCAATTGATCTGGTACAAGGATCATGTATTGAGGAACTATGATTTCGAGAGAATGGCGATTGAGGTGCAGCAGTTGAAGAAGAGATTGGATGAGGATGAAAAATCGAAGACTCCCGTTCCTTCTTTCCCGCCACTGCAGGAATGGAGGAAGCCCGAGCCGGAAACCGTGGACGAGAAGAAGCCAGAGAACAAAGAGCCCGAGAAAGCCGAGAAGCAGGAGCCGGGACTATACCCGGAATCAGAATAATCATCCCACTTCCCTCTCATACCGTGGTCATGCCATACAACCTCGTTCTCGACCACTTCTATAGTGAGGTTGCGAGGTGTTTGGTTTCTACCGTGTGCTCTAGTTACGCCATGGTGAAATATCGCCCTTCATCGTTTTTCTACCAAATTGTCAACGAGCATCGGCGCCGCAACATCGCACGTCCTCCCTTTGCGATTGAAGGAGCATGAAGAGGTCATGTGGTCAAGAAAGAGTGGACCATTCTTGGGCGGAACACCACTTGGAAGAATATTCCTGGGCGTCGGAGCCCTATTCGTAATGGTGGGATCGTATCCGTTGATCAATAGTTGCAGCTCATTCGCTTATTGCAACTGGTTCACAGCAGTATCAGCAGGGCCAGGATTACTGTTTGCTGGGATTGGAGGATTGATCATCTGGGAGAACTATGGAGGACGTAGCAGTATCGATTATTACTTGACGAATTATCGATTGGTCGAAACTAAAGCTGGACGAGTTGTAGGACAGGTTCCCAGGAAATTGTTCAAGGGAGAACCAACAGCACGCTTTCTAGCACAAGAATCCTCGTACGACCAAGGTGGAACAGCCGTCTACAACGTAAGCGTCCACGATCCCGAATCGGGAGACGTGTTGATGCGCTTGAACGATATGCCCAGGGAGTC
>VBBA01000074.1 GCA_005888675.1 Candidatus Bathyarchaeota archaeon
AACTCACCGTATCCGTCAAGGGTCATGTACATGTTCACTGTGATCTTTCGAGTCATATTCGAGGCCCCGGGGAAGTTGACATGAGTGGCGGGTGGGATTTGAACCCAGGTGGGTCCACAACCTCTCAACGCTAGTCCGCTGGCCAGTCCGTCAAGTTTGAACGATTTTCTCGGCTTCTTCTGATGTGAATGAGCTCAAGCGGAAACCTCACGACCGCGCGCTTTCATTCAACCTTTCACACTTAAATCGCTTCAACAACTAGACCCATGCCTCATGCAGCGGATTGAGGCAGATGTCCTCATCACCGGAACAAACGATGTCGTAAAGAACGGCTGCGTACTAATCGACGGTACCAAGATATCATTCGCTGGTCCTATTGAAAGCGCTCCCAAGCAGAACTATGGAGACGTAACGACAAACGTCCGCGTCATCATGCCTGGAATGTGGGATGCACACACGCACTTCTTGGGAGTGAAGACGTCAGATCTATCTGAGGACCTGAGGACTCCGACCGCTGTGCTCGCAGCGCGAGCGGCCAAGGACGCAGAAAGGGCTCTTGCTGCCGGGTTCACGAGCGTCCGAGAAACTGGTGGGCTCGGGGTGTACATCGCCAAGGTTTCTGCCGAAGGAACCCTCAACGCACCACACGTCTATGCCGCTGGCGCCGCCCTCAGCCAGACAGGTGGACACGGCGATGTCCATTCCTTTCCTATAGATTTCGTACTTCGACGCTTCGAGGAATTCTGGGGAGCAAAAGTGCTCTGTGACGGCGTTCCTGAATGCCTCAAAGCAGCCCGTAGTCAACTGCGCTCAGGCGCCAAACTGATCAAAATTTGTGCCTCCGGAGGCGTTCTCAGCGAGTTGGACCACCCCACACACCAACAGTTCTCCGGGGAGGAGATGAAGGCGATCGTCGAGGAAGCAGCAAGAGCCGAGAGAATCGTTGCAGCCCACTGCCACGGAAAGCCGGGAATAATGACGGCCTTAGCCTCAGGGTGCAAGACCATTGAGCACGGCACGTATCTGGACGAAGAAGCTGCCGACATGATGATCGAGAAAGGCGCAATACTTGTCCCGACGAGATTCATCTTCGACAGGCTTCTCAAGTTCGCGAAACAATCAGGGCTGCCTGAATACGCATACCAGAAACTCGTCACGATCTCTGACAGGCACAAGGAAGCCATGAAGTTAGCCATGAAGAAGGGGGTGAAGATAGTACTTGGCACTGACATCTTCACTTCAGGTGAGGAAACTGCCGTACCATGGGGAATGAATGCACACGAACTCGGACATCTCGTTGAAGCCGGAATGTCCCCCTTACAAGCGATTCAGGCTGCCACATCCCTCAGTCCAGAGACGCTCGGTCCACAAGCACCCAAATCAGGGCAACTCAAAACCGGATACGACGCGGACATGATTTCTGTGACGCAGAATCCTCTGTCAAATCCGACAGTATTGGCCTCGAAGCAGAACATAACTCACGTGTGGAAATCCGGCAAGTTAGTGAAAGAACCCAAGCAGACTTGACGACAAGAGTAGCCCTAGTTCAAGGTCCAGCCTTACAACACGATAAGTTGTGAAGGCGACGAACCAGTTTCTGATTGTCAGAACTGTTCTCTAAACTCCATTTTGCGGCTTCTGGACCAGGTTAGATTATGAGGTTGTGAACCCAAATGTGGTGGGGCGGGTGGGATTTGAACCCACGATCACTGGTGCCCGAGACCAGTATTTTCTCTCGTCGGCAGAAAAGCCGCGATCTTAGACCATGCTATCCCCACTTTCGTGGTCTGGACCACCGCCCCGATGCGGGTTTGTGGAACGGCCTAGGGAAATAAACTCATTCAATCATTAGAGAAAGACGCGGATTAGTTATGGCAACCACTCGCTTTGCGATGAATGTAGACGCAATGGCGACTCCCGCTCCGGCAACTATGTCGACAAAATAGTGTTGCCCGAGATAGATTGTGGAGAATCTCCTAGGATTCCAGTTAAATTTCAAAGGTCAGAGCAATCAAGAACAAGATCGAGCAGGGTTCCGATATTCGGCTTATTTGCTCCAGACCTCTCCACCAGTATACGGATCCAGAAAGTTCAGCTGCATATCCAAGACCTGCTGGTATATCTTCCCAGCATCTGTCCTCGAGAAATGAGTCACACGGTCATCCTGCGCAATATTGACCATTCTCGTACGGACCAATACTCCACTGGGACCAAGAAGCCTCTCGAAAGCCTTGTCGTCTCCCCCGAATGGTCCGTTTAGCAACGTACTTTTGGGACACTTGTCAGTGTAGAGCTCGATCAGTTTCAGAATCGTCAGTCTCTTTTCTGCCTCTTTTCTGGTCTCAGGTGATAATGGCAAGAGGCCTTACCGGCCGAGCTTGTCAGCCAACATCCAAAGTCGGCTATATCTGCTTCTTAGGACGAGATAGCTACGGAACGCATAGATGGATAGGACAAATAGAATGATGTCTAGAACAATCTCGGGTATTAGAACCGAAAGATTGTTCGGGTTAAATCGCGGACCTACAGGAAAAGGCTGATACCGTAAGTAGATCTCCACAAGCAATCTTATCGTCGAAGACAACGCCAAGAAGAACGCGACCATTGATATCGCCGCCTGCACCCACATTCCTCGTACGATATCATCAGCCAGCTGGTGGACATCTTGACGGAAGGCAGTGAGAAGTTCTTTCAGTACGGGATCGTCTACAGATGACATAGCCTAGCTTCCCAGTTCATCCCGTCTCGCCATATGTGAACCTACCAGGGGAAAGATGGAATTTAAGCAAATTCCTAGGAGAATCCACATGATTCCACTCCTCCAAGCCCTTGACAGAGTGAGGTGAAATGGCAGAACAAATAAACGATCAAAAAACCTCGGGAAGGAAATTCAGTACAGGCTCAGTCTTGCTCTTGACACTCATGGTCGGACTAGCATCCGGACTCGCAGCATACGAAATAGGGACGATAGGTCTAGCGAACGGGCTCGGACTCAACCCAACAACACTTCAAACCAACACTACCAACGACCCAGCAACAACCAGTGCAGGATTGCGTTGGGGACGCGGAGGTTTTGGTGAACAGGGAGGACTGCTCTTCCGAGCATCGAGTCAAGTGGCCAATGTATCGGTGACCGGTTTCAACATCTCCGGCAGTAGCCAGCTGACAGTAAACTTAGCCTATACGGGATCAGGAGCGACACCAAACATAACAATAGTTGCGCTTTCACGTGTAGTGTCGGGCACTACATGCTCAACACTATCAGGTAGCTCGATAGACCGAAGTGGCTGGACATCACCAACAACCGTCACAGTGAACATGGTGGGAACTGGTTCGCTATCGTCAGCTAGAGGGATCATGGTCCTAATCGTTCCCTATACTGGAGCATAGCACACAAAAACCTCCCAAGGTTCTCTTCCTCCCTCTTCTTCTTTCTTTCAAAGCACCTTTCCCAGACACTGTGCCAGCTCTTGCAAAGGAATGCCGTCAAGGCCGCGAAGGAAGTTCTCCTCGGTCGATTCTTTGTCGAACCCGGTAGTAGGCCGTAGCGTAGAAGATCGCGGGAATAAATCCGAGAAGACGGAGAAGTTGTGCCTGGGATTGGAGCGAGCTTACTGCCGAACTGAGACTTGCGGATTGAAGCGCGGTCGTAACTTGAGAGCCGATCACGGAGAGCACCAAGATACCGACTGACAGGGAAGAGATGTAACCAGCCAGTAAGAGAACTCGTCCTAGTCTGTCCTGGATTGCATATGTGAACACAATGATAGCGATTCCAATAACTGCGCCAGTAATTATTAGGCCGACGAGAAGATCGTTGAACGCGGCGGAAAGCGCTCCCGCTGCTGAACTCCCGCTGGCTCCGCTTATCTGAATCGATCCTAGTGAGAACGCAAATGATAGGGCAACGAGGATCCCTATTACGAGGCCGACAACATAGATTACGACGGACAAGACTACATTTCTCGAATGAGCATCTCCAAAGGCCCCACGTCCAAGTATCATCAGAACAGCGCCCACGAGCGCTAATAATCCGCCAAGGTAATTGAGAATCGGAATCGGATCAAGTAAGGAACTGATGGCTAAAAGTAAAAGACCGGTACTAGTACGACCGATGTCCGTTGTCTCCTGGTAATCTCTCATCCTCCGGTAATCCGGCGGGACCTGGGAGTAGTCTGCTGTTGGGACGGATTGTCGATAGGTGCTCAAGTCAGAGGTCGTTTGACGAAGAGCTTCGCTGGCCCTCAGGGCTGGTGTTAGAGGAAATCCGCAACCCGGGCAATAGTTGTGACCCTGGACGTTTCTTGCTCCACATTTGGGACAGATGTCCGGTTGGACCGGCGTAATCGCTCTTCCACAATTTGGGCAGAACTTGGTGTCAGAGGCTAGCGCTTTACCGCAGTTTGGACATGAAGCCGGAGCCGACAAAGCCCTAACAGATCACCCTGGAACAGAGATTTAGCATTTCATCACACTAATTTTTTAAACAACGATTTGAGGTTATACGACGGCCGGGATTTCTTCTTTGCAACGATCGTACGAGAGGCTCAGTTCGGAAGTTCTCGACGCTGCCTCTGCTCCGGTACGTTTGCAGGTGCTGAAGCTTCTATCGTCCAAGGGACCTTTACCCTATACTGAGATAATGTACGCGTCCAAGCTCGACCCGGTCCGGGACGCTGGAAAATTCGTCTACCATCTCAAAACTTTACGAAAAGCGGGACTCGTAAATGTTGAGAAAGGCACCAAGAAGTACGGCATAACCGAGTTAGGCAAAGTCCTAGTCGAATTCTCGCGAGATCTAGAAGAGTATCTCGCAGTGAAACGTGGCCGCCTCTTCGT